>JANOZI010000116.1:0-3857 GCA_031429375.1 Acidobacteriota bacterium
GCCTCGCTGTCCCGGCCACGGCCCAGGAGTTCCGCGGGGCCATCACCGGCCGCATCAGTGATACCTCCAACGCGGTCCTCCCGGGTACCACGGTCAGCGCCACCCACACCGACACCAATCAGTCCACCACGACGGTCACCAACGCCGACGGCGCGTACAACCTCCTGTTCCTGACTCCGGGAAAATACACGGTGACTGCCGAGATCCCCGGCTTCAAGAAGCTGGCGCGGCCCGGCATCGAAGTGCGGATCGGCGACCGGCTCACGCTCGACTTGAAGCTCGAGCTCGGCGCGGTCGAAGAAACCATCACGGTCACCAGCGCGACGCCTTTGCTCAACATGAGCAATGCCTCGGCCGGCCAGGTCATTGACGAGCAGCGCATCGCCCTCTTGCCGCTGTCGGACGGCAACCCATTCGTGCTGTCACGCCTGGTGCCCGGCGTGGCGTTTACCGGCGATCTCAAATTCTCACGTCCCTTCGACAACGCCGGCAGCTCCGCCATCAACGCCGACGGATCGTCTGGCGGCAACGAGTTCTCGCTCGACGGCTCGCCCAACATGGCCAGCGGCCGGCGCGTGGCGTTTGTGCCCCCGGCGGGGGCGGTGCAGGAATTCAAGGTCGCGACCGCCAGCTTCGACGCGGGCGATGGACACACCGCTGGGGCGCTCGTGAATGTCACGCTCAAGAGCGGTACCAACGCAATCAAGGGCCAGGGGTACTTCTACACGCGCGATGAGAAACTGTCGGCCACCGACTTCTTCGTCAACAAGAGCGGCGGCGTCAAGCCGGCCCTGATGTACAACCGGTTCGGCGGCACTACGGGCGGACCGGTCTTGCGCAATCGGACCTTCTTCTTTGCGGCGGCCGAGTGGCTCTACGACGAGTTCCCCGAGCCTGGACCTCAAACCGTGCCCACCGAGGCGATGCGCAACGGCGATTTTTCGGCGCTGCTGGCACAGGGCATCAACATCTACGACCCCGCAACGGCGCGGCTCGAGGGCGGGTTCGTGACGCGATCACCGTTTCCCGGCAACATCATTCCGCAAGCCCGCCTCAGCCCGGTCGCGCGCGCGGTCATGGGCTACTACCCGCTGCCGAACCAGGCCGGCGATGCGCAGGGGCGTAACAACTTCTTCGCGACCAACCCGCGCACCGACGACTTCTACTCGGTCTCGACGCGCGTGGACCACCGGCTGTCGCCGAAACAGCAACTCATGGCGCGCTACGTGCGGAACGACCGGCAGGAAGCGCGTGGCGCGTTTTTTGGCGAGGTCAATGGCGTTCGCCCCATTGGCAATTACCTCTTCCGCATTAACAACGCCGTGACCGTGGATCACGTCTACACCATTACCAACTCAACGCTGCTCAACATCCGTGGTGGGTGGTCTCGGTTCCAGGAGCCCAACGTGCGGCAACACGAGGGGACCTTCGACCCGGCCTCGCTGGGTTTCTCATCGACGACCGCGGGCTTTTTCAAGGGCGCCCGCTACATGCCGCGGTTTGATTTCGATTCGCTCACCGACATTGGCGAAAACATGGGTGCGACGACGACGCACAGCATCTATTCACTGCAGCCGACGATGACGCGCGCCTTCGGCAATCACTCGTTGCGTGGCGGCTACGACATGCGGCTCTATCGGGAATTCGGGTCGGAGCCGGGGCGCGCCGCAGGCCAATACGATTTCCGGACCAACTACACGCGCGAGCGCGACAATTCGGGCGCGCTCTTCGGCCAGGACATCGCCAGCTTCATGCTCGGCATTCCCACCGGCGGCTCGCTCGATCGCAACGCCTCCCGCCTCAACGACACGTGGTATCACGGCGTGTTCCTGCAAGACGACTGGAAGGTCACCGACCGGCTCACCGTCAACCTGGGCCTGCGTTATGAGTACGAGGGCGCGACCACTGACTCGCAGAACCGCAACGTGCGGGGCTTCGACCCGACGGCCGCGGTCACCATCGATGCCGCGGCGCGCGCGGCGTATGCCCGCAGTCCGATTCCGGAGCTGGCGGCCTCGGCCTTTGCCGTCCGCGGCGGACTGCAGTTTGCCTCCGACAGCAACCCCGGTTTCTACGAGCCGGACAAGAACAACGTGCAGCCGCGCGTCGGCTTCGCCTATTCACTCACCGACAAGACCGTGGTGCGCGGCGGGTGGGGCGTCTACGCCGTGCCCAACATCATCTTCGGCAACTACCAACCGGGGTATTCCGCGTCTCAGGCCATCGTCCCCACCCTCGATAACGGACTGACCTTCCGGGCCAACCTGACCAACCCGTACCCCGACGGCGTGCAAGATCCGGTGGGCGACGCGCTGGGCGCCAACACTTTCCTGGGCCGCGAACTTTCGCGCGTCGTGCCGCTCAATTTCAGCAGCGCCCACAACATGCGCTACATCGTGAGCGTGCAACGAGAGCTGCCGGGCAGCTGGATCTTCGAAGCGGCGTACGCCGGCAGCCGCGGGTGGGACCTCACGACGGGCGGCGGCGGGCAGGCCGGCGAGATCGAACTCAATCCCGTGCCGGCGCAATATCTCTCGACCAGCCACGTGCGCGACCAGGCCGCGATCAATTTCCTGACGGCGCAAGTGCCGAACCCGTTCCAGGGCCTGCTGCCGGGCACATCGTTCAACGGTGCGACCATCGCGCGACAGCAGTTGCTGCGGCCGTTCCCGCAGTTCGACAATGTCCGGAGCCGCGCGTCGGATGGCACGAGCCGTTACAACTCCGCGCAGTTCAAGCTCGAGAAACGGTTCACGACCGGCTACAGCCTGCTGGTTGCCTACACGTGGTCGAAGTTCACCGAACGGGTCTTCCCGCTGAATCCGACCGACGCGGAATACGAAGAGCGGCTGTCGGAGTTCGACGTGCCGCACCGTGTCGCGCTCAGCGGCATTTACGAGCTGCCATTCGGACGCGGCCGGCGCTGGGGCAGCAACGCGCCCGGCGTGATGGAGGCCCTCGCCGGCGGATGGAGCATCCAGGCCATTGGCCAGATGCAGACCGGGCGGCCGATCAGCTTCCACGATCGCAATATTTACTTTGGCGGCGATCTCAACAGCCTGAAGACCAGCTACTCAGGTGACGTGAATCTGCCGGTGTTCGACACCAGCGGTTTCTATTTCAACGATGCCGCGGTGCAGACCAACGGCGTGGCCGATCCGGCCAAGCAGCGTGCCGATCAACGGATTCGGCTCGCGAACCACCTCCGCTACTTCCCGTCGCGCGTGGCCGGATTGCGCGGCAATGGCCTGAACCTCTGGGACCTCTCGCTGGTCAAGCAGTTGCACTTCGGGTCGCGCGTCCGCGGACAGTTCCACCTGGAGTTCCTCAACGCGTTCAACGAGGCGGTGTTCAACAACCCCAACACCGATCCGCTGAGCGCGGAGTTTGGCAAAGTCACGAGCCAGGCCAATTTACCTCGGGATATTCAAGTGGCCTTGAAACTGATCTTCTAGGTGCGTACAGTGCCTACAGTTCCTACGGTGCGTACAGTGCAATAGTACCAAGCGTGCGAATGGTGCGAAGGTGCTCCGAACCGTCGGCACCCAGGGCACGTTACGCACCATTTGGCACTGTACGCACCGTACGCACCTTATTTTCATGTGGACCAGACGCCGCTTCTTGAAGAGCCTGCCGGCGCCGATGTTGGGAAGCGTCTTCGCGTCCGGGACGGCGTCCGCCACTCAGGCGGGCGCGTCGCTCCGCATTGACACGCCCATGGCGCCGCCGCGGTGGGCGCTGCTCGAACGGCAGCTCCTGGCCGACAACGTGCCGGCCTGCCAGGAGTTCTTCAAGAAGTACTTCGACGACCGCGGCTACCTGCAGTGCTTTGTGCGCTGGGGCGCCAACGACGGGCC
>JANOZI010000117.1:0-8421 GCA_031429375.1 Acidobacteriota bacterium
TCGGCATCTTCTTCACCAGCCACTCGCTGCGCGAGTTCCTCAGCGCTTCCATCACCCGCTCATCGTCCGGCGTCACGTCCGGCCGTCCCATCAGGACGTTCTCGCGGACCGTGAGCTCGTAGCTGGCGTAGTCCTGGAACAGTACGCCGATGCGGTTGCGCAGCTCGACCGGATCGAGATCCCTCAGGTCGACACCTCCGACCCGCACCGAGCCATGGCTCGTGTCGTAAAACCGCAGCAGCAGCTTCACGAGCGTGCTCTTGCCGGCGCCGTTCTCGCCAACGAGGGCGATCAGCTCGCCGTTCCGGATGCGCAGGGTGAGGCCTTCGAGGGCCGGCTCGGTCCCGCCCGGATATGAGAAGGCCACGTTGTCGAACTCGATGCCGTCTTCGAGCACCGCCGGCAAGGCCTTCGGCTGGTCCGGCACCGGCACGAGCGCGCCGACCGAGAGAAACGAAAAGTAGTCGTCGAGAAACGTGGTGTGCTGATCGACGGCCACGAATGTGCTCGAGATGTTGCCCAGCGTCTGCGACACCGACGTGAACGCGCCGATGACCAGCACGACGCCACCCGGACCGATCGCGCCCGACGCGCCCTGCACGGCCAGGAACAGATAGGCCAGGGCGAGCGCGGTACCGGTGACGAAGCCCGTCAGCAGCGAAATACGAGTGCCCGATCGGTACATGCGCTCGCGCAGCCGGAACAGTTCCTCCGATCGGTCACGATGCCGGCCCAGCAGATAATCCGACAGCACGTACGCACGGATCTCCTTGGTGGTGCGCGGCTGCACGAGCAGGTCGGCCAGGTACTCGCGCTCCCGTTCTTCAGGCGTTTCCTTGTAGAAGAACTCGTAGAGCTGGGAATTGACGCGGCGTTCGAGGATCAGCGACAGCGCGGCGGCCGCCAGCGCGAGCACCACCAGCACGTAGTGCAGGCTGGCGAGCAGCGACGCCATCAACACGATCGTCACGATGTTGCCCGACAGCCCGAGCACGGACCACGTCAAGTCGCCCGGCCGCCACGACACGTCACGTTTGGCGCGGGCGAGACGGTCGTGCCAGTCGGAGTTGTCGAAGTGTCCGATGTCAACCTTCGAGGCCTGGGCCAGCAGCCGCCGCTCGGCCTCGAGCTGCACGCGGCGCACGAACAGGTTCCGGCCGTAGCCCATGTAGGCGCCGATCGCCCGCTGCACACCGGTCGTCACCCACAAGCCGATGACGATGGGGAGCATGTCGCGCCACTGGAGCGAATGGAGGCGCGCTTCGGCAATGCGGTTGACGAGTACCGCCCCGAGGTAGACGGCAATGGGCGGCATGGTGGCGCTCACCATTCCAAGCACGGAGTACTTGACGAGCGAGGCCGGCGACGCCGACCAGGCCAGCGCCATTCCTTGCCGCAGATTTTTTCGCACGCGGCCGGCCCGGCCGGCCGCTATTGGGGTGCGCTCTGCCACTCAGCTCCAAAAAGAGAGAGGGCGGCCACGGGGGCCGCCCACCATTCCGGGCCCCCAGCGCGCCGCGCTGGGGTGGAAGAATCGAACGCGCCGCGGATCAGCAGGTATGCAGCCTGATGGTGAATGCCGCGGTGGTCGTCTCGCTGACATTGCTCGGGTCGGTCACGGTCAGCGTCACGTTCATCGGCGTGTCCGTGCCACCTGCGCTGGAACCGGGCCCGCCGCAGGTCTCCGTAAAGTTGAAGACGTTACTGGTAGTCGTCTGAGTGCGCGTCACCACGCCGTTGTAGTTGTACGTCACCGTCCACGCAAAGGTCGAGGTCCCCGACAGATTCGCGTTGGCAATGAGCCGACACTGCGTGGTCGTGGTCTTGACCTGGCAGACCGTGGTGGGCCCGGTAAACACAGCCGGGTCGACCAGGAGGATCTGCGCGTTGAGGAACGAGCCGCCCTGGTTGACGTCGACCAGCGTCGAGCCGTTCGGCCAGCGCACGCGAATCTGCCCGGAGCGCGCCGGACCAGTGTTGGCCGGCACGGCATACGTGACCGTGCCAACGTCGGCGGTGCCCGTCGCACCATCCGTGATCGAGATAAACGAGCTGAGGCTCTCGGCGCCATAGGCGCAGCTCGCGCCCGGACTCCGGGTTACCGTGATCGTGAATGTGCCGCCCGCGGGGGGCACTGAGTGAGACTGAGGCGATGCCGAGAATGCACACGGCGGCACGAAACACGTCGCCGCCACGCCCCCGCCGTCGATCTGCGAGAACACTTTCTGGACCGACGTGGTGTGGTCGCACGCGTTGACGCGGTAACGGAGGTATTCCTGGGTCCACACCACCCCGCCTTCGGCGTCGACGAACGATGGATTCTGGCCGCGGCCCAACGCCACGTACCTCGTTTCAAGGGTGCGGCGGAACTCTAACGAGTCGCCGCGGCCCGGGAACAAAATCAGGCCGTCCGGCGGCGCTCCGCACACCCCGCCTGCCACGTTGCCGTCGATCTGCGCCATCACCCGCTGCACGGCGGTGCCATGGTCGCAGCCGTTGGTGCGATAGCGCATGTATTCCTGGGTCCACACCACCTCGCCTTCGCGATCGACGACGGTGGGCGACGGGCCGCGGCGGAGGCCGTCGCGATACTTCACCTCGAGCTGGTTGCGGAAATCGAACGAGTCGTTGCGGCCGGGAAACACCACGTCCATCGGGCCGGACACGCCGCCGGGCGCGACAGATGAGGCGCCGAGCAGCGATCCCGGCTCCAACGACGCCGCCGATGACGGCCCGGTCGGCGATGCGGCCGAAGACCGTTCGGGGTTACGGGAGCACCCCGCGACCACGACGAGTGTGCAGAGCAGTAGCGTCAGGTGACGTGACATGAGAACTCCCCAGGTGGCGATAGCCGATTAGCAGGCGCGAGCATTGCTGGCTCAAGCTGCCAATCATAGTCCTCGCCCGCTAATCCGGGTAGGGGCTTTCACAGATCTGCCAGCTGGTTGCTGAGCTGCGGCTTCCAGCTGGGATGACTCGCTAGTGGCTCGCTTGTGCGCCGCTGGCCGCCGAGTGCGACGGCGGGTCGCTGGCCGGAAACGAATCATCCGACGCCAGATCAACTGGATCGAAATCGTCGCCGCGGGCGGTGCGCTCGCGCGTGGTCAACCACCACGCCGCTCCGAGTCCCGCCACCACACAGAACAAAGTCACATATCTGGATGACATCGCCATACTCGCTCTCCTTCGAACCGCCGACGACCACAGTCCGGCTTCTCTCTGAAATCCACTCGTCACCGTGCAAAACAATTGCCGCGGCGAGAAGGTACCGAATTTGCTCGATCCCAAGCGGAGGTTTATCCATATGGCGCAGAACGACCCGAACGGAAATCGACAGGACCAGGATTCGCGGCAGGACCAGCAGAGCGGCCAGGACGAGCAGACGCGGGAAAGCCGCACCGGCTCGGATCGTCAGGGCGAGCAGGAGAGCCAGAGCTCGAGCAAGCCCCAGGGCGTGAGCAGCGACGCGAGCGACAGCGAAGACATCGACGACATGGAAGAGGATCGCGACGACGATCAACGGAGCAGCGGCGAAGATCGCCGTGGACGTTAGAGGGAACTAACCAATTACGAATAAACAATAACCAAGAATCAAGAACGAATAACGACGTTATTTTTGTTATTCGTAATTGGTTCTTGGTTATTTCTTTTTGGTTATTCCAAATTGTTTATTGGTTATTGTGGCTTTTTGGTAGCAAACGGCCCAACCTCCGGCTGGCCCTGGGTATTGGCGAGGTTGCCAAGCTCGGCGGCCACGCCCCGCGCGATGGCGGCGGTTTCACTGCCGGCCTGGAAGCAGGTGAAGTCGGGGCGATCGCGCCACGCGAACGGCCCGCACAACCGAACGCCGGCCTTGATCGCCGCGTCGTGCACGATGTTGATCGCGCGCTCGTAGTCGGGCGCACCCTGCCGGTATCCCGAGAAATTGCCGAGGTCGCCGCTGGCCGCAAAGATCGCGCTGACACCGGGCACCTTCGCAATCTCGTCGGCGTTCTTCAACCCTTCCAGGGTTTCGATCATCAAGATGAGCACGATGTTGTCGTTGATGGTGTTGCGGTAGCCGCCAGGCACGCCGCCCCACATCGAGCCGTCAAACGCCTGTCCGCCGCCGTTGCTGCGGCGCCCCAGCGGTGGAAAGTAGGCCCAGTCGCGCGCCTGGATTGCTTCGGCGACGGTGTCGACGGTCGGCACGACGAGCACGAGCGCGCCGGCGTCGAGCGCATGCTGGATTTCACGCTCGTCGGTGTAGGCGATGCGCGTGCCGGGCACGGCCTTGGCATTCGGGCAGGTACGCCACATCCGCGCCACTGCCTGCCAATCGGTCTGGCCGTGCTGCATCTCGGTCCAGATGAAGTCATACCCGGCGTTGGCCATCGCGCAGTAGGTTGACGGATCGGTCGCGCCGAACAGCGTGCCGCCGGTGACCTTGCCGCCTTGTGCGAGCTTGACCTTCACCGGGTTCCACACCTTCGACCCCGGTGGTGCGTCGAAGGCCGTGCCGTACTTCCACTTTGCGGGATCGAACGCGCCTTGATTGGTGGCGCCGGCAGGCGCGGCCTGCTTTGCGCCGCTGTCTTTGCCGGCGGGTGCGGCGAGCGGGAAATTCGTCGCACCCGGATTCGGGTTGGTGGCGTAGGGATCCGCCGTCGGCGCCGGCGTTGGCGCCGGACGCGGCGGCTGAGGAGCTTGCGCGGCAACGCTCAGTCCGACTGCCGCGCACACGACTAAAGCGATGAGCATGCGTTTCATGCGCGCCACTGTAACATTGAAGAGCCGTGCACGAAGTCGAGCATCGTTACCCTGACCGGGAGGCTCACAGCCGCCTCTTCCTCGGCTACCCGCGCATCGCCTCGGTTTGTCGCCGATCGTCGGCTATTTATTGGGCGGCACGCTGCTCGGCCCGCACACGCCCGGCTTTGTGGCCGAGCAGAGGGCGGAAATTGGCGTGATCCTGCGCATGTTCGGCGTCGGACTGCAGTTTCACGTGGAGGAACTGCTCGCCGTCCGGCGGCTCGCCGTGCCCGGAGGGGTGCTGCTGGCCGCGCTCGCGGTGGTGTTGATCGGGAGGCCGTTTCTGTCGCGGCTCGGCGCCACCGCCGAACACATCGATCGCGAGCGCAGCCGCCTGCACGCCGAGCTGTTCAACACGCACCGGGCATGACGGCCATGCCATCGACCCGCCTCGTCGCACACTTCGAAGGCCTGGGCATGACGGCGGCCGACGCCGAGTCGAAAGCGGCGTTGTGTCACGAGGCCGAGGCGAAGGGCCGCGAGTTCATTGGCGGATCGCCGCAGTGGCGCTGGTTCGTGCCCGGACGGATCGAGATTCTCGGCAAGCACACCGGCTACGCCGGCGGGCGCTCGCTGCTGGCGGCGGTGCCGCGCGGCATGGCGGTCGTGGCGCGCGCGCGCAACGGCGCTGTCGTGCGCCTCCACGACGTTCGCGACGGCCAGCGGATCGAAGTCGATCCGTCGCGTCCCGCGCCGCCGGGCTGTCGCGGCCTCCGCCGTTACGTCGACGTGGTCGCGCGGCGGTTGTTCCTGAATTTTCCCGGATGCTCGCTCGGCGCCGACATCGCGATTGCCAGCGACCTGCCGCGCGCGTCTGGCTTGAGCAGTTCGAGCGCGCTGGTGTGCGGCGTGGCCGCGGCGCTGGCGCGGCGTGCGGCGCTTGGCGATCGGGAGGAATGGCGGGCGCACATTCCGACGGTGACAGCGCTCGCGTGGTATCTCGGCTGCGTCGAGAACGGACTCGATTTCCCGGGCCTGCCCGGCACATCGGGGGTCGGCACGCATGGCGGCAGCGAGGACCACACCGCCATCATGGCGGGCCGGCTCCATCACGTCAGCCAGTATCAATTCGTGCCGGTCACGCCGCTCGGAGACGTGCTGATGCCAGGTGACTGGTCGTTCGTGATTGCCTCGAGCGGCGTTCAGGCCGACAAGGCCGATTCCGTGCGGGAGCGCTACAACCGCGCCGCCAATGGGGTGCGGGCGCTGCACGCGGCGTGGAACGCGCGTGCCGAGCGCCCGGCGCGCTCGCTCGCGGCGGCGCTCGGCAGCGCGCCGGACGCCGCCGCGCGGCTGCGCAATTGGATCGCGGATTCGGCCGACGATCCCGTGACCAGCCAGGATCTCAGCACGCGCCTGCAGCATTTCGTCAACGAGGATGCCCGCGTGCCGTCGGCCGCCGCGGCCTTCGCCCGCAGCGACACCGCCGCGATCGGCCGGCTCTCGAGCGAGTCGCAGCGCGACGCGCATGAGCTGCTGGGCAACCAGATTCCGGAGACGATGGCGCTGGCCGCCGCGGCGTGCGACGCCGGCGCGTTTGGCGCGAGCAGCTTCGGCGCCGGCTTCGGCGGCAGCGTGTGGGCCCTGATCCGCGCCGGCGACGCCGAGCGCTTCGCTCGCGAATGGCTTGAGCGCTATGCCGCCATGATGCCGGCCGTGGGTCCGGTGCCGTGGTTCACGGCGCGGCCCGGACCGCCGCTCACCGAGCTGCCGATGGAATAGATCGTAGGGCACCCCTTCGAATAACCAATAACCAATTAGCAATAACGAAACCGAAGGGACCCTTTGGTTTTCGTCATTGGTTCTTGGTTATTTGATGGGGTGCCTCAGGTAATATTGCGACCCATGCGTACGTTCCTGTGGCTCACGCCACTTTTCATACTCGCGACGTCGTCCTGTTCCCGTCCGGCTGCACCTCCTCCACCGCCGCCCTTTCAAACCGTCGCCACAACCAAAGAGCTGATGAGCGCCGTGCTCGATCCGGCGGTCGACGTGCTGTGGGACGCGGTGGGCTGGGTCGTCACGTCGGAGGGCACCTTCGAAAAGGCCCCGGCCAATGACGAGGAGTGGGCCGCGATTCGGGCCAGCGCCATCGTGCTCGCCGAATCGGGCAACCTGTTGATGGTCGGCAACCGCCCCGGCGGTTCGGCGGAGTGGATCACCCAGGCCCAGGCGCTGATCGACACCAGCAAGCGCGCCATCCAGGCGATCGACAAGAAAGACAAGGACGCGCTCTTCACGATCGGCGGCGATCTCTACGACGTCTGCACCAACTGCCACCGGCAGTTCATGCCGGCGATCGTCGGTAAGTAGCGGCCGATGTCGCTCCTCGCGTTTTGTGAGTGGCTGGCGGCGACCCGCGGCAGCATCGCGCTGCACGAGTCGCTGGTCATGTACCCCATCATCGAGTCGACGCACGTGCTGGCGCTGACGCTGTTCGTCGGCCTCGCCGTGATTCTCGATCTGCGGCTGCTCGGCCTGGCGTTCAGGCGCGTCGCCGTGACGGACATCAGCGACCGGCTGCTGCCCTGGATGAAGGCCGGATTCGCCGTCATGGTCATCACCGGGATCCTGCTCTTCTACGCCATCCCGGTGCGCACCTACCAAAGCATCTTCTTCCGGATCAAGGTCGTGATGTTGATCCTGGCCGGCCTCAACGTCTGGGTCTTCAACACCCGCGTGTTTCCGACCGTCGCCGGTTGGAACCTCGACATCACCACGCCGCGGGGCGCCCGCCGCGCCGGGATGTTCTCGTTGATCCTGTGGGGCGGCATCATCGTGGCCGGGCGCATGATTGCGTATAACTGGTTCGACTGCGACATTCAGCCGCAGCCGGCGATTGTCAACTTCGTGGCGGGATGTGTCGTGCCATGATGCTGCCCTTCTTCGAGTGGTGCGAACAACTCTGGCTTGGCCAGTTCATCATCGGCTCGAACTGGCTGTTCCCGGTGATCGAATCGATTCACCTGCTCGGGCTCGCCGTGCTCGGGGGCGCCATTCTCGTCGTCGACATGCGGCTGCTCGGACTGGGATTGAAGAATCATCCCGTGGCCGAATTGGCACGTGACGCGCGGCCGTGGATGAAGGGCGCGCTGATCGTCATGGTCGCGACCGGCATTCCCCTGTTCCTGTCGGAGCCGATCAAGTGTTATTACAGCCAGCCGTTCTGGAACAAGATGACGGCGCTGGCGATCGGTCTGGTGTTTACGTTCACGATCCGCGCGCGCGTGACCGAAACCGAGTCCGTACGTCACACAGCGCGCCGCCAGGCTGTGGTCGGCGCGCTGTCGTTGGCGCTGTGGTTCACCGTTGCCGCAAGCGGCCGGTGGATTGGCTTCTCGTAAACGAGACCGGAAGAATCTCAGATCGCAGATTTCAGATTTCAGAGTTATTGCAGATCTGAGATTCTGAAATCTGAAAATAAATCTGAAATCTGCGATCTGAGATCTGACATTCTTTAGTGTCCTGGTGGTTTCTTTGGTTTCTCGGTCGGGTCGCGGCCGTCTGTCGGCGCGCCGGTGCCCGACGAACCCATGAACAGCTTGCGGCCGTCCAGGAAAGTCACGTCGCGGCCGTTGGCGCGCTTCAGCGAATGGTCCTTCGTCTGGTAGCCATCGAAGATGATCTCGG
>JANOZI010000118.1:0-2943 GCA_031429375.1 Acidobacteriota bacterium
ACCAGCCCGCCGGCGTCTCGAACGACGCCCGTGACTGAACCGGTTTGAACGCCTTGCGGCGCCGCCGTCTGACTGACACAGAGGAGGGCAAAAACGAATATCGTTGCGCCCGAAACATAACGCGCCATGGTTAAAACTCCTAAACGCAAATCCGAATGATAGGAAGCAGACGTCATAATAGCTCACTATAAGACTTAAAGGACAATAATGTGACTAAATGTGCTATTAAAGGGTTGAACTGGCATAAATGAGGGTCGAATGGCTCATACGGCTGGGCCAGTGTGATTCGCGCGGGCCGAGCGCGGCGGACCGAAGAACTTGCGCCAGGGGTCGATCGTCGAGGCGGTCGCGACGCTTGGCGCCGGGCTGTTCGGCAGTTCGTCGCGCGGCGATGTTCCAGGCGGTGACGCGCATTTCGTTCGATCGCCTCGAGCTCGCGGTGCCGGCCTATGCCACGTTGATTCTCATCCCGCTGACCTTTTCCATCACGCAAGGTATTCTGTGGGGATTCATCCTGCACGCCGTGGTGGGTCGGGCGCGGGACGTCACTGCGCCCGCGTGGCGCCTCGCCGCCGTATCTATTGCACTTATCGGAATCGAATATGTCTATTGACTCCCCGATCCTCGCCGCCGTCGTCGACGAGTTCCAGAAGATCAAGAAGCTGGCCGACAAGGCGGTCGCGCAATTGCCGGACGAGCAGCTGCACGTGAAGATCGATGCCGAGGCGAACAGCGTCGCGATCATCATGCGTCATGTCGCAGGAAACATGCGCTCGCGGTGGGTGAACTTCCTGACGAGCGACGGCGAAAAGCCGGATCGGATGCGCGACCGCGAGTTCGACGACGTGAACCAGACGCGCGCGGAGCTGCTGGCGGAATGGGAGCACGGCTGGCAGTGCCTGTTCGAGGCGATCGCGCCGCTCTCCGACGCCGACCTGCAGCGGACGGTGATGATTCGCAGCGAGCCGCTCACGGTCTACCAGGCGATGAGCCGCCAGGTCGCGCACTATGCGGGCCACGCCTACCAGATCCTCCTGTTGGCGAAGCATTTGCTCGGCCCGAACTGGCAGACGCTGTCGATCCCGCGCGGCCAGTCGGAAGAGTTTAACCGCAAGATGCTGGCGAAACTGAAGGGCACGTAGGAAACTGAAGGGCACGTAGGTGGGGACAAACCTTTAGGTTTGTCCAGATCGACATGGCAAATCTCCGCTGGGGCATTCTTGGAACGGCGCGGATCAACCGCCGGTTAATCCCCGCGATTCGTGCGGCGCGGCGCAGCACGCTCGCGGCGGTCGCCAGCCGTGATCGCGAGCGCGCCGAGGCCTTCGCGCGGGCGTGGGAGATTCCGCAAGCGGTCGAAGGCTACCAGCGATTGCTGGACGACCCGTCGATTGACGCCGTCTATATTCCCCTTCCCAACAGCGAGCACGTGCCATGGACGCTGGCGGCGATTGCCGCCGGCAAGCACGTACTGTGCGAGAAGCCGCTCGCCCTCGAGCCCGGGCACGTCGATCACATCGCGGCGGCGGCGCGAGCCGCCGGCATCTGCGTTGAAGAAGGGTTCATGTACCGGCACGAACCGCTCACGGCCAAGGTGGTGGAGCTGGTGCGCGGTGGCGCGTTGGGCACGGTGCGCGCGATCGTGGCGGGATTCACCTACCTGCGGACCCGCGACGCGGATGTCCGGCTCGATCCGGCGCTCGGCGGCGGCGCGCTCTGGGACGTCGGCTGTTACCCCGTCACCTATGCCCGGTTGATCGCCGAGGGCGATGCGAAGATGGTGTCCGGTTTGGCGCACTGGACCGCCGGAGGCGTCGACGAAGAGTTCATGGCCATGCTGCGGTTCCCGGGCGGCACGACGGCGACGATCTACGCCGGGTTCGTCGCCGCCTACCGCACCTGGCTCGAAGTGCTCGGCAGCGAGGGCGCGCTGACCGTGCCGAACCCGTTCCGGCCGGGCCCGCTCGAGACGCTCGAGCTCGAGCGGCGCGGGACAACCGAGCGCATTGACGTGCCGGGCGCGCCGGAGATCTTCGTGCGCGAAGTGGAGGACTTCGAGGCCTCGGTGCTCGACGGCGTCCCGCCGGTCGTCAGCCTGGTCGAGAGCCGCCGCACGGCGGCGATGTTGTCGGCGCTCTACGCCTCCGCGCGCGATTCCACGACCGGACTCCAGCTGTAGCGTCGGGCCGGTCTGGCGTAGCCCTCCGGGCGAAGGCGGATGTATCCTCAATAGACGTGGAGTCGCTAGCCCCTACCGTGCTGTGGCGGATGTTCCGCACAGGCCGCGAGCACGCGCGCGCTGTGCTGCTGCCGGGCGGCCCGCCGTTCATCCTGACGTTTTTTGCCAACGAGCAGATGGACCGCGCCGAACATTACGACACGATGGACCTCGCGGTATTTCGTGCTGACGAGATCAAGCGTTCGCTTGCGACGGACGGGTGGGCGGAGGAATGACAGAAGTTGAAAGTTGAAAGTTAAAAGTTGAAAGTTTCAGTTTTGAGTTTCAGTTTCAGTTTCAAGTTATGAGTTTCATCGCGATAGATAAGCGTCATCGGACCGTCGGCGTGAAGGTCGGTCCTGTTACCGTTGGCGGCGGCGCGCCCGTGGTCGTGCAGTCGATGACGATGACCGACACGGCGGATGCGAAGGCGACCGCGCAGCAGTGCATCGAGTTGTGCGAGGCGGGCTCCGAAATGGTGCGGGTGACGGTGAACGTGCCCGAAGCCGCCGCGGCGGTGCCCGAGATCAAGCAGCGGATGGTCGACGCGGGCCACTTCGCGCCGCTGATTGGCGACTTTCACTACAACGGCCACTTGTTGTTGACGCGCTACCCCGGCTGCGCGCAGGCACTCGACAAGTACCGCATCAACCCCGGCAACGTCGGCACCGGCAAGCGGCGTGACGAGCAGTTTGCCACCATCTGCCAGGTCGCCATCGATCACG
>JANOZI010000119.1:0-2565 GCA_031429375.1 Acidobacteriota bacterium
GCGAGACGAGACGGCCGACCGTGATTCGCATGAACGAGAACCGCGACTTTCCAGCGCGCGGACGTTTGTGGATCGACCCGGCCACAGGCGTCGTGCTGATCAGCGAGCTGGAAATGACGAACGGGTTGGTGAGCGCGACGATCAACGTGAGCTATCAATCCGAACCGCTGCTCGGATTCCGGGTTCCCGTTGAAATGCGCGAACGATACCTCGCAGAGAACACGATCATCGAAGGGCATGCCACCTACGGCCACTTTCGCCAGTTCCAGGTGAAGACTCAGGAGATCATCGGTAAGCCTCGAGGACGCGAGAAGTCATGCGCCCGCTGGTCCAGATGTCTCGGTCATCTTCGACAAGGCAGCGACAGAAGACCGAATTGTTGTCTCTGCCGACACCAACTTCGGCCACTGTTGGCCGCTCGCAACGTGCAGAAGCCCTCGGTCATACAGTTTCGCGGTCCCGAAGCCGGAAGCCCGACGCTGTTGCGCGCGCGATTCTGTCGAATCTCTCGCAACTTACCGACGCACTGGCACGTGGCAGCATCGTCACATTCGAGCCGTCGCGCGTGCGCGTGCGCGCACTGCCGATCAACACCATGCCGGTTGACGCTAACGGTTTGTGAGTCGCACCAATGG
This sequence comes from Acidobacteriota bacterium, assembly GCA_031429375.1. Lineage (GTDB taxonomy): Bacteria > Acidobacteriota > Vicinamibacteria > Vicinamibacterales > UBA2999 > 12-FULL-67-14b. The sequence goes on from JANOZI010000119.1 coordinate 636, forward strand.
AACTGCGCACGGACCTCGTCAACCAGACGTCGCCGTCACAGGCGAACATTGCGCTGTTTCCGATCGCTGTTCCGCGGTCGCGAGGATGTCTACCCGCGTCGCTTCGAGAGCCGAAAGACAGGCAAGGCGGGAGATGCTCCGGCCTGCGCGAACGAATGGGTCCGCGGCATTTGCGAGAAGCCGCGGATCAAGTGCGCCGAGTGTCCTCATCGTCGATTCCTACCGGTGACCGACGATGTGATCCGTTGGCACCTGAGTGGCTACGACGCCGACAGGCAGCCGTTTGTCGCCGGCGTTTACCCGCTTCTCCAAAACGAGACATGTTTCCTTCTTGCCGTCGATTTCGATAAGGCCGGCTGGCGCGAGGACGCGATAGCCTTTCTCGAAGCCGCTCGCCGCTTGAACCTTCCCGCCGCGCTCGAACGGTCACGCTCGGGGCGAGGCGGCGCGTACCGGATCCAGGTCGCAAGTTCTGAAACACTCGTCGTCCACTCATCGAGTGCGGTCTTGAACCTCCGGGCCAGTCGACCGATCTCGTCCCGTGGGTCCCGCTCCGACTCACGGCGCTCTGGGCTGTCCCAGACTCGGGGCACGCGCACCGTCCGGAAACCGGAGATCGCCACGGCCTTCAGGGACACGACGCCATCCGGTCTGCAGTGCGCGTGCACCTCGACATCCCCGTGCCCGCCCAGGACAGCGACGATGCGCCCCTTCTTCTCCTCGATGTCGGTCAGGGCGGCATCAGCCTGTTCCACGACGGCGGCCGTCCAGGCGCCGAACACGTGCGGTTCGGGCATGGCGGTCGTCGAACCATAGGGAAGACTCGCCTGAAGCGACAGGTCGATCCGCGTCCATCGACGTTCCGTCCTGAACGGTGGTCTCCGCCTGCCCACGAGTTCGGTGAGCAGGTCTTCTTCGCAGGTGTACGCGCGAGCCGCGTCTGCGGGGCTCCACTCGAAGCCGATCACCGCCGACACGTGGAACGGTTCCGCGCTCCGAGGTGCGGCTCTCCAGACCGAGACCTTCCAGCTCCGCACGGTGTGTTCGCGAGGTCGATCGTCTCGACACGCCGATCGGCGTCGTGGAAGACGAGTCCCGCCTCGTGAAGGGCCTCTTCGAGTCGGTCGCGGAACTCGGCGTAGCGCACGCTGTTGCCTCCTGAACGCGACGCTGGACACGCTCATTGTGGAAGCGACGGTCGAGGACCACCTGACGCTGGCCTTCAACGACCGAGGTGCCGCGGGGCTTCGGCAGCGTCCGGCGCCCGGCGCAGGACAGCGGGGTGTCGCCCCAATCGACAACGGCGTTACAATATCTCGATGCTCACGGACTACATCGCCGCGGCGCTCCAACGCGCTAAGTACGAGGTCGTGGAGCATGGCGAATTCTGCGCCACGGTTCCCGGTCTCCGCGGCGTGATTGCGACAGCAAGTTCGGTGGAGGCCTGCCGGTCGGAACTCGCCTCGGTGATTGAGGCTTGGGTTCTCGTTCGCGTGGCCCAGGGCTTGCGGGTGCCGGCGCTCGGTGGACGGACCGTCCAGGTCAAGCGAGCGGGCTAGTGCCGCCTTGGGGGCCGACCAAGCGTCGGGACCTTGTTTCGGCGTTGAAGCGGCTCGGGTTCTCCGGCCCGTTCAGCGGAGGCAAGCACCAATTCATGGTGCGAGGGGACATCGTGCTGACCATTCCCAATCCACATCACGACGAAATCGGAGTGGGCCTTCTCGCCGTGGTGCTCCGGCAAGGCGGCGTCTCCAGGCGCGAGTGGGAGTCGGCTTAATCCACTCTACCGGTGTCCGCGCTCATGCGGGGCCGGCTTACGGGATTTCTCCCTCGACCGGCTCGTGCGGTTCCTCGTGGTGTTGGGGAGCGACGTCGAGATTGTCGTCAAGCCGCGGTCGGGCGCGGCGGGCCGGGCGCGTGTGATGGTTGC
>JANOZI010000120.1:0-2877 GCA_031429375.1 Acidobacteriota bacterium
TGAGCACGGCGAGAGGCGCGCCCAGGCCTGTGAAGAAGAGGACGAGACCGGCCGCGTAGACAGATCGACGAAACGCGCGGGGTTGTGGCGAGAAGGGCACGGATTCGCGCGATTCTACTACTTCCTGCCGGCGCACAGCGCGCGGGCGCGATCAAGTTTCGAGCGGCGGAATTCCGGTCGGCATATCGTGAAATACTAGCTCTGACGTCGTCAAGGCGGTTCACCGCCGCTATGTCCCTTTTCCCGCAATCATTCATCGACGAAGTTCGTGCGGCGGCTGACATTGTCGCCGTCGTGTCGGACGCGGTGTCGCTGCGCAAGGCGGGATCCACCTACAAAGGCCTTTGCCCGTTTCACGGCGAGAAGACGCCGTCGTTCACCGTCAATCGCGACAAGGGCTTCTTTCACTGCTTCGGCTGCGGCGTTGGCGGCGACGTATTCAAGTTCGTCGAGCTCCAGGAAAAAGTCGGCTTTCAGGAAGCGCTGCGGATTCTCGCGCAGCGCTTCGGCATTCCGATTCCGGAGGTCGAGGCCGGAGGCGAAGGACGCGAGACCGCCGCGGAACGCGAAGCGCTCGTCAAGATCCACGAAGTAGCGGTCGCGCATTACCGCGAGCAGCTCGCGTCGCCGGCGGGCGAGAAGATCCGCGAATACCTGCTGACGGAGCGCGGCCTCACGCAAGAGACCATCGACACGCTGCAGATCGGGTATGCGCCGCCGGGACGCGATGTCCTTCGCCAGCGCCTGCTCAAGCAAGGCTTCTCGCCGCTGCAGCTGGTAACCAGCGGCCTGATCAGCAGGCGGGACGACGGCAGCGAGGTGGATCGGTTTCGGAGCCGCCTGATGATTCCGATCGCGCGCGACACCGGCACCGTGATCGCGTTCGGCGGCCGCGCCCTCGAGAAGGATCAGCAGCCGAAGTACCTGAACTCGCCCGAGACGCCGATCTACACCAAGGGCCGGACGCTGTACGGGCTCAACCTCACGAAGGGTGACTTGCGCAAAGTGCGCTACGCCCTGATCGTCGAAGGCTACTTCGACTTCGCGCAGGTCTATCAGGCCGGCGGCTTTCCGGTAGTCGCGACGAGCGGCACGGCGATGACGCCGCAGCAGGCGCAGATGCTGCGGCGCTTCGCGTCGAAGGCGGTGCTCTGCTACGACCCGGATCGCGCCGGTCAGGCCGCCGCCGAGCGCAGCTCCGAGCTGATGGTCGCCGAAGGCTTCGTGGTCAACGTGATGCAGCTCGAGGGCGGCGACGACCCCGATACGTTCCTGCAGAAGCGCGGACGCGACGCGTTCCAGGATCAGCTCAAGCAGTCGCGGCCCTATCTCGAGTACCTGCTCGATCGCGCCGCGGCCGAACACGATCTGACGCGCGACGACAGCCGGCGCGATTTCCTGACCCGCATGCTGGGGGTGGCGGCGCGCATTCCGGATGCGAGCGCGCGCGATCAATTCGCGGATCGGCTGGCCCACAAAGCAAGGGTCACGGAAGGCGTGGTTCGAGCCGAAATAAGGAAAGCAGCCTCGGCACGCAAGACGGAGCTGCCGGCTGAGCGGGTGCCGACCCTTCAGGGCCACGTCCGAAAGGCCGAAAAGGGGTTGATCTGGACGCTGGTGCACGACCCGGTGGGGTCCATGCCCTGGCTGTCGCAGCTGGAAGACGTTGATTTAAAGGGACTTAGCACGGAGAACATTTTACGGACGGCTCGGGAGCTAAAAGTTGCACCGGCCGATGTGCCAAGTGCGCTCATGGAGCGTCTAAGTACTGAGGAGGCCAGGCTCCTGGCCTCGGTGGCAGCCGAACCGTTCCCTCCTGCCGTTCTGCCCGATTTGTGCGTCCTGGCGCTCAAGTACGTGCGGCTCGAACGGGAACTCGCCGAAGTGCAGCGCGAGCTCAACCGCCTGCAAAGCGTGGGCGACAGCGGACCCGCGTCGACGGCGCTCCTGCAACGAAAGCAGGGCATGATCCGCGCTCTGGAGGCGTTGAAGCTGCCAAAAGAGCTACAATAGAGGGCTCCCCTTCGAATCAGGGCAAATGTCTCTGATCGATAGGCGGATCCGCATCCATCCCCGGTAGGAGGTCCGCACGCAATATGGCCCTGGCGCTCGAAGACAAGTTCGATGAAGTCCGGCAGCTGATCGTCATCGGCAAAGAGAAGGGCTACCTCCTCTACGACGAAGTGAACGACCTGCTGCCCGCCGATCTCACGGCCAATCCCGAAGACCTCGAAGAGCTGCTCGCAGTATTCGCGAGCGCCGGAATCGACCTGGTCGACTCGGAAAAGGGTTACAAGCTCGAACGCGAAGGCATCGACCGGCAGGAAGGGCCCGAAGGCGAAGGCCCCGAGCTGGACCTCACGCCCGGCGCGCTCGACAAGACCAACGACCCCGTCCGCATGTACCTGCGCGAGATGGGCACCGTGCCGCTGCTCACCCGCGAAGGCGAAGTCGAAATCGCCCGCCGCATCGAGCGCGGCAAGCTGTCGGTGATCAAGTCGATCTCGCGCATGCCGGCGATCACCAAGGCGGTGATCCGGATGGGCGACGCGCTGCGCGCCGGCGAGCGCACCATCCGCGAGCTGGTGATCTTCAACGACGAAGAGATCACCGACGACCGCATCGAAGAGCGCGCCCAGCAGTTCCTCAAGCAGGTCGAGGCTGTCCGCAAGGCGCGGCTCGGCGTCGAGAAGCACGACGAGAAGCTCGAGACCATCCTCAAGTCGGACAAGAAAAAGTACCGCCGCCAACTTAGCGTCGACGGTGTTCGAGTCGTTGCGGTCCACCTCGAAATCGACATGTCAACGGCTACGAAGCGAACGGAGCAGCGCACGAAGAGCGACCAGATTCGGAGAGAGCCGCCGTCATCGCCCGTTT
>JANOZI010000121.1:0-2039 GCA_031429375.1 Acidobacteriota bacterium
AGGGCCTGCGCACCGCGTTTGTCTCGAGGCCGCTCGAGTTTGGACCGGGCGGCAAGCCGGACCTGAAAGCCGATGGGTCGGCCGATTTGTCCGCGAGCGATTTCAACGACCTGGCGCGACAGCTCGGCGCCTAGGCGAGAAAGACGCCATGCATCCTTCACGCCCGCATTGACATCGGCGGGTCAGTGCCGATGGGCGCGGACATTCCCAACGGCGAACCGATGCGAAGCGCGTATCTTTCCCTCACGCTCGACAGTGAGGCGGAGGCGGAGCGGCTGTACGCCCTGCTGATCGACGGCGGCGAGGTCTTCATGAAGATGGCACAGACCCCGTTTGCCAATCGCTTCGCTATGCTGCGCGACCGGTTCGGTACGTCCTGGATGCTGCTGCATCAACCAGAGTCCCCGCCACGCCCGTAGGCGAGCGGAAGTCTGAGGCTCGATTCGACTCGCGGCCGGGCTATGATGGCAATCCTCAGCCAGTAGAAAGGTACGGCCATGCGGAAGCGAATGTCTGGCGTGTCGATGCCGCCGTATGTGATCGCCATTGTCCTGTTCAGCGGCGCCGTGTCGGCGCAGAACAGAGGCCCGGCCGAACTGGCCAATGCACCTGTCGCGCCCGGCGCGCGCCGTGTTGCCTATGGCAGCGGTGATCTGCAGTTCGGCGAGCTGCGCGTGCCGTCAACGAAGGGACCGCATCCGGTCGCCATCGTGATTCATGGCGGTTGTTGGGTCGCCAGACTCGGGAGCTTCGACCCGCGCGCGGTCGCGCTCGACAACATGCGTCCGATGGCCGCGGCGCTGAACGACGCCGGCATCGCGACCTGGAACATCGAGTATCGGCGGCTGGGCGACGAGGGCGGCGGCTGGCCCGGCACGTTCCGCGATATTGCGGCCGGCGCCGATTTCCTTCGCACGCTCGCGCCGGATCATTCGCTGGACCTGAAGCGCGTGATTTCGATCGGTCACTCGGCGGGTGCGCACCTCGCGCTGTGGCTGGCGGCGCGTCCAAAATTGCCGGCCACGAGCGACCTCTTCGTTCGCGATCCGCTTCGGCTGGCCGGAGTGGTGAGCCTCGATGGGCCCGCGGATCTGAAGGCGACCATTCCGCTCCAGCTTCCTGTCTGTGGCCGGCCCGTCATCACCGACCTGCTGGGCGGCTCGCCGGAGGAGCGGCCGCAGCGCTATCGCGACGGCTCGCCAATCGAGGTGTTGCCGCTCGGCGTTCCACAGGCGTTCTTCACGGGCCGGATGTTCGCCGCCCATTCGGCGCCGTACGAGACCGCGGCCAAACGTGCCGGTGATGCCGTGCAGATCACGGCGCTGCCGAATGCCGATCACTTCGCTTTCATCGATCCGCAATCCGACGTGTGGCCGCAAGTCGTCAGCAGCGCGCGCCGGCTTCTCTCGAACTGACAACGGCGCATTCGATACTCGTGAGTCCTTTCTCCTTCCATTGATTCGAGGTTCTTATGCAGGCTGCAGCAAGACAGTGTGGGTTTCACCTCAAGGTCTACGACCGGCTGTTGAGCGGTCTTGACGACCGGCATCTCGCGCTCGAGCCGGTGCCGGGGCTCAAGACCGCCGGCTGGCTGCTCGGCCACATGATCATAACCGGGGACTTCGCCCGCCGGCTGTGCGGGCTGCCTCCGATCTCCCCGAAAGAATGGCGGCCGCTCTTTGCGCCGGGTACGACGCCGAGCCTCGACCGCACGACCTACCCGCCGATGACGGAGCTGCTCGACGCGTTTCGATCGATTTACGGCGGGTTGGCCACCGAGGGACCGAACGCCTCTTCCGAGGTGCTGGATGCGCCCAATCCGTACGAAACCGCGCGCGCCGCATTTCCGACCTCAGGGGACTTCGCCGCGTACCTGCTGACCGGGCACATGAGTTATCACCTCGGCCAGCTCTCGGGGTGGCGCGCGGCGGCCCGCAGCACGCTGCCGTGACCGTGCGCGCGTCGTGATCATGGCAGCGTCCTCATCAGCAAAAACCAACGCCAGGGCCGCCGCCTTGCAGGTCCGCGCCTACCGCGCG
>JANOZI010000122.1:0-6182 GCA_031429375.1 Acidobacteriota bacterium
GATGATCCACAAGCTGCGGGCCGGCATGATGCCGCCGTCAGGCGCGCGCCGGCCGACGGAGCCGGCACTGGCCTCATTTGTGGGCGCGCTCGAAGCGCGCATGGACGCGCTTGCCGCCGCCAATCCCGATCCAGGCTGGCGTCCGTTCCAGCGCCTCAATCGCGCCGAGTACGCGCGCGAGATCAAGTACCTGCTCGGCCTCGACGTCGATGTCACCGCGTTCCTGCCGCCCGACACGACCAGCGACGGCTTCGACAACGTGGCCGACGTGCAGACGTTCTCGCCGGCGTTGATGGACGGCTACCTGCGCGCCGCCCGCCGCATCGCGATGCTGGCGGCCGGCGATCCGGAAAGCGCGGCGACCCAGGCGACCTACAAGCTGCCGAAAACGGCGTCGCAGCTGGAGCGCGCCGAGGGCGCGCCGCCCGGCACGCGCGGCGGCATTTCGGTGGATCACACCTTTCCGGCCGACGGCGAGTACGTGTTCAGCATGGACTTCTTCGCCGAGCCGCTGGGCCTGCTGTTCGGCAGCACGTCGCCCGGCGAACAGATCGAAGTCTCGCTCGACGGTGCGCGGCTGGCGATCTTCGACATCAACCCGCGCATGAGTGAAGAGAAGACCGGCCTCTCCCTCAAGACCGCGCCCATCAGCGTGAAGGCCGGTTCGCATCGCGTGACCGCGGCATTCGTGCAGCGCTTCGAAGGCCTGATCAACGACCTGATCGCGCCGATCGATCACACCATGGCCGACACCGAGATCGGCACCGCGTTCGGCATCACCACGCTGCCACACCTGCGCAGCCTGAGCGTGGTGGGCCCGCACCGTGTCACGGGCGTGTCCGACACGCCCAGCCGCCGCAAGGTGTTCACGTGCCGCGCGACGGCGGCGGCCGAAGAGACCTCGTGCGCGGCGGCGATCGTCACGACCCTGGCTACGCAGGCGTTCCGGCGCCCGGTGACCGAGAAAGACTCGGCGCGGCTGCTGGAGTTCTACGCGCGCGGCCGCAAGGAGAAGAACTTCGAGTTCGGTGTGACCAAGGCGCTCGAAGCCATCCTGGCCAGCCCGCAGTTCCTGTTCCGCATCGAGGAGTCCCGCCTTCGCTCGTCGAGCTCCCACCTTCGCCAAGGCTACGGCGGACAAGCCGGCGCGGCAGGCTCTGGAGGCAGTCGCCTGGGTGACTACGAGCTGGCGTCGCGGCTGTCATTCTTCCTTTGGGGCACGGGCCCCGATGTCGAGCTGTTGGAGCTGGCCGGGCAGGGCCGGCTGGCGCTGCCGGGCGCGCTCGCGAAACACGCACGCCGAATGCTGGTCGCGCCCCGCGCCGACGCGCTGGCCACGCGGTTTGCCGCGCAGTGGCTGCGGTTGCAGGACCTCGATAAAGTCATGCCCGATCCGATCTTGTATCCGTACGCGGATCACACGCTATCGCTCGCGCTGCGCAAGGAAACCGAGCTGTTCTTCGAGAGCCTGGTCCGTGAGGATCGCGGCCTGCTCGATCTGCTGACCGCCGACTACACCTACGTGAACGAGCGAGTGGCGCGCCACTACGGCATCGCCAACGTCACCGGCAACCAGTTTCGCCGCGTCGCCGTGCCCGACGAGCGCCGCGGCATTCTCGGCCACGGCAGCGTGCTGACGCTGACCTCGATCGCCGATCGCACCTCGCCGGTGATGCGAGGCAAGTGGGTGATGGAAGTGCTGCTGGGTTCGCCGCCGCCGCCGCCGCCGCCAAACGTGCCGGCGCTCGAAGAGACGAAGGGCACCACCGGCACCGGCCGTACGCTGTCGGTGCGCGAGCGCATGGAGCAGCATCGCAGCAACCCGGCGTGCACCTCGTGCCATCGCGTGATCGATCCGCTCGGCCTGGCGCTCGAAAACTTCGACGCCACCGGCAAATGGCGCGTCAAGGATGGCGGCGCCGCGGTCGACGCCGGCGGCCAGCTGTTCGACGGCACGTCGATCGACGGGCCGACGGGACTGCGCACCGCCGTGCTGCGCCACAAGGACGCGTTCCTGCTCAGCTTCACGCGCAGCTTGATGACCTACGCGCTCGGGCGCCGGGTCGAGGCCGCGGACATGCCGGCGGTGCGGAAAATCATCCGCGGGGCGGCAGCGCAGGACTACCGGATCAGCGCATTCGTCACGGGCATTGTCGAATCAGGCGCGTTCCAGAGGACGCGGATGCCCGCCACAGAGACTAATACCAATGCTCCTTACTAAACGTCATCTCTCGCGCCGCACGGTCTTGAAGGGCATGGGCGCGTCGATTGCCTTGCCGGTTCTTGATGCGATGTCACCCGCCTTCGCGCAGGGGCGGAAGCAGCCGGTCCGGCTGATCGCCATCGAAATGGTGCATGGCGCCGCGGGCAGCACCGCGTTCGGCATCAAGAAGAACATGTGGTCGCCGGCAGACACCGGCAGCGCGTTCGACCTCGCCCCGACCAGCCTGCGCTCGCTCGAGCCGTATCGCGACTCCCTGACGATTGTCAGCAACACCGACGCCCGCAACGCCGAAGCGTTCCTGCCGCCGGAAATCGGCGCCGATCACTTCCGTACCGCGGCGGTCTTCCTCACGCAGGCGAAGCCGAAGCAGACGCAGGGCTCCGATGTGTTTGCGGGAACGTCGTTCGATCAGATTTACGCGCAGACGTCGGGCCAGGCCACGCCGATCCCGTCGCTGCAGTTGTGCATCGAGAACGTCGATCAGGCGGGCGGCTGCTCCTACAACTACTCGTGCGTGTATACCGACACCATCAGCTGGGCGTCGCCGACCGATCCGCTGCCGATGATCCGCGACCCGCGCGCGGTGTTCGATCAGTTGTTCGGCGTCGGCGCGACGCCCGAAGCGCGCCGGGCCCGCCGCAAGGACGACCGCAGCATTCTCGACTGGGTCACCGCGTCGGTGAACGACCTCAAGCTGAAGCTGGGCGCGGCCGACCGGGCGCGGCTGGCCGATTACCTGGACGACGTGCGCGAGATCGAGCGGCGGATCCAGAAGGTCGAGGCCTCGAACCAGGCCGGCGAGCCGCGCGATTTGCCGGGCGCGCCGGTCGGCGTGCCCGACTCGTTCGAGGAGCACGTCAAGTTGATGTTCGATTTGCAGGCCGTCGCACTGGCCTCGGACACGACGCGGATTTTCTCCTTCAAGTTGAGCCGCGACGTGTCGAACCGCGTCTTTGCCGCGAGCGGCTCCACCAGCGCGTTCCACACCGGCTCGCATCACCTCGACCGGGACGATCGCATCAGCGACTTCCAGAAGATCAACACCTATCACGTCGGCCTCGTCACGCACCTGCTCGAGAAGTTGAAGAAGACGTCCGACGGCGACGGCAATCTGCTCGACAACTCGCTGGTGGTCTACGGGTCGGCGATGGGCAACTCGAACCTGCACAATCACAAGCGCTGCCCGTTGTTCTTTGCCGGCAAGGCCGGCGGCGCGCTCAAGGGCAACCTGCACGTGCGGGCCGAGGATGGCACGCCGATGGCGAACGCGATGCTGACGGCGCTGCGGGGCATTGGCGTTGACATCAACCAGTTTGGCGACAGCACGGGCGCGCTGGATCTCAACACGGTGAAGTCGTGAAGACGGCTCTGGCGATCGTCTGTTTCGCGGTTGCTGTGAACGCGTCACCGGGCCCCGCCGCAGCGACCACGAATGGATCAGTCGCGAAGGCGGCCGCCGAGCGCGACATCGCTGCGGTCCGCGCGCTCCTGAAGCAGGGCGCCGACGTCAATGCCGCGCAAGGCGACGGCATGACGGCGCTGCACTGGGCGGCCACGCTGGGCGATCCGTCGCTGGCGCAGATGCTGCTTTCCGCCGGCGCGAACGTTCGGGCGACCACGCGCCTTGGCGGGCTGACGGCGCTGCACATGGCCAGCCAGGCCGGGCAGGCGCAGGTCGTCGCCCTGCTGATCGCCTCTGGCGCCGATCCGAATCTGCCGACCGCCACCGGCGCAACGGCGCTGATGCTCGCCGCTCGATCCGGCAACGTCGAGACCGCGACCCGTCTCGTGGAAACGGGCGCCGACATCAATCGAGCGGAGAGCGCGTTCGGTCAAACCGCGCTGATGGTGGCTGCCGGCCTCGATCGCGCCGAGGTCGTTCGCCTGCTGCTGTCGCGCGGCGCCGATTGGAAGAAGGCGTCGTCCGTGGCGAATCTCACGGCGCTGACCGCGCCGGCCGAGGAGGGCCGCCAGCAGGGACCGGGCGGCGGGGCCGCGACGCGCGGCGATGTTGCGGGCGTGACGCGCGGGTATCGATATAACGAATTAATTGGGGCGCAGGGTGGCTTGACGGCACTGCATTTCGCGGCCCGCCAGGGCAGCGCCGCGGCAGCGCGGGCCCTCGTCGAAGGCGGCGTGGACTTGAATCAGCCCAGCCCGGGCGACGGCGCCACCCCGTTGCTGGTGGCGATCATCAACGGCCACCTCGACCTCGCCGCGTATCTGATCGATCGCGGCGCCAGTCCAAACGTGATGAGCGACGCCGGGGTTGCGCCGCTCTATGCCACGTTGAATGTGCAGTGGGCGCCGATTGCCGCCTACCCGCAGCCGCGCGCGCACCTGCAGCAGACGCGTTCCTATCTCGATGTGATGACACTGCTGCTCGACAAGGGCGCCGACCCCAACGCGCGGCTGCGCCGCAAGGTGTGGTACTCGGGCTACAACTTCGATCAATCCGGCGTGGACGAAGTCGGCGCCACACCGTTGTGGCGGGCGGCCTATGCGAGCGATGTGGCCGCGATGAAGCTGCTGGTCGCGCGCGGCGCCGACGCGTCGATTCCGACCACCAAGCTGTTCGCACGGCGCGGTCCGGAGGATCCGGTGGCGGGCGCCGACAAGTCGGGCTTGCCGGTGCTCCCGGTCGGCGGTCCGGGTGCGACCCCGCTGCATGCGGCGGCGGGCCCGGGCTACTCGATGGGATTTGCCGGCAACTCTCACCACTACGCGCCGGGCGGCATGCTGCCGGCGGTGAAGTATCTCGTCGAAGAGTTGGGCGCCGACGTCAATGCCGTCGACCAGGACGGCAACACCGCGGTGCACAACGCCGCCGCGCGCGGCGACACCGAGATGGTCCGCTATCTCGCCTCGAAGGGCGCCGATGTGAAGAAGATCAATCGGGCGGGGCAGACGACGATCGATGTCGCCAACGGTCCGGTGCAGCGCACCCAGCCCTATCCCGAGACCATCAAACTCCTGGAAACACTTGGGGCTGTCAACAACCACAAATGTGTGTCTTGCTGAAGGTGCGTACTGTTCCAAATGTGCGTACGGTGCGGGTGCCTAGGCTAGTGCACTGTACGCACTCTAGGAACTGTACGCACGGTACGCACTCTCCTGTTCGTGGGCGTGGTATGAGCTGCGGACGAGCGGGCCGGCTTCGACGTGCACGAATCCGAGTGCGAGCGCGATCCGTTTCAATGCCTTGAACTCGTCGGGGTGATAGTAGCGCGTCATCACCGCGTGTTCGGCTGACGGCCGCAGATACTGGCCGAGCGTCAGGATCGAGACGCCGGCCTTCCGGAGATCCTTGAAGACCTGGACGACCTCGTCGTGCTCTTCGCCGAGTCCCATCATCATGCCGGTCTTGGTCGGAATGTCGGGCGCGAAGGTCCGCGCGCGATCGAGCAGCTCCAGCGTGCGCGCGTACTTGCCGCCCGAGCGCACCGCCCGGTAGAGGCGCGGCACCGTTTCGGTATTGTGGTTGAGCACATCGGGCCTGGCCCGCAGCACGGTTTCGAGCGGCCCCGCCTCGCCCTTGAAGTCGGGGATTAAGACCTCGACCCGGCACGCCGGCAACCGCCGCTTGATGTCGCGGATCGTCTCCGCAAAGATCGCCGCGCCGCCGTCCGGCTGATCGTCGCGATCGACCGACGTGATCACCGCGTACTTCAGCCCCATCTGCTCGACCGCTTCGCCGACCCGGCGCGGCTCGTCGATGTCGAGCGTGGCCGGCTTGCCGTGCGCCACCGCGCAGTAGGTGCACGCGCGCGTGCAGACGTCGCCCAGGATCATGAAGGTGGCGGTGCCGTGGTGCCAGCACTCGCCGATGTTGGGGCAGTGCGCGTCCTCGCACACGGTATTCAGCTTCAGGTCGCGCATGATGCCGCGCAGCCGCAGGTAATTCTCGGACCCCGGCGCACGTACCTTCAGCCAATCCGGCTTCGGTTCACGCTTGCCC
>JANOZI010000123.1:0-5579 GCA_031429375.1 Acidobacteriota bacterium
GTATCCATGCGGCAACGTGAAGGCTGGCACACAACGGCGGCGGGGCGCGATCTGAGCAACCGGCAGCGGCGCGTGCTGGAATTGCTCGCGCAGGGCCGCACGAACTTCGAGATCGCCGAGGAACTCTTCGCGGTACCGATCGGGCCTGGTCCGCGCCACCAGCCACGCGGCGATCGATGGCGGACGGCTCATGCCGGCTCCCCGAGCAGGTCTTCGAGTCCATCGGCCATGTTCTTGAGCGATCGATACGAGGCTTGCAGGGCGCGCAGGCCCGGTGCGATGACCTCGAAGTGCCGCTTCCGCTTGCCGCCGCGCTGCGGGGTCGGCTCGCCGATGCGCGACTTGACCAGGCCCTTTTCTTCGAGCCGCTCGAGCGTTGTGTGCACTGCGCTCACCGATACTGCGCGGCCGCCACGCTCTTCGATTTCTCCGCACACCGCCGCCCCGTACGAATCGGAGCCAAGCCGCAGCAGCGCGAGCATGACAATTTGTTCGAACTCGCCGAGGACCGGCGGGGGCGCATGGCGGCTCATAGGCCGCTTAATATCTACAATGTAGATATTTAAGTCAAGCGCGCGGCTCGCTTCGTCCGATGCGTTGGTGGAGCGCTCCAGGGATCTTCCGGCCATGGATGGCGTGGATAGCGGCCCCGCAGCTCCTTTCGCACCTCGGGATAGGTCGTCGACCAGAAGCTCTTGAGATCGCGCGTGCTCTGGACCGGGCGTCCATTCGGCGCAAGCAGGTGAAACGTCACGGGCACGCGTCGCGCCCCGAGCAGCGGCGTGTCGGCGAGGCCGAAGAGTTCTTGTAACTTCACCGACACCGAGACCGTGCCGTCGCCGGCGTAGTCCAGCCGCATGGCACGGCCGCTTGGGACCGTGAGCGACTCGGGTGCGTGACGATCCACCAGCTGTCGATCGTTCCACGACATCGCTTCGGCGAGATTCATCTCCTTGAAGCTTCGCGCGCGCCCGGCGGCCGCCGTCGCGAGCGCGGCCAGGTCGAACGGCACGCCGGCAAATGCGCTCCGCAGCCGCAGCCGCTCGGTCGCCTCATCCGATTCGCGATCCAACCACGCCTGGGCCAGCAAAGACGCCGCTGCATCCGGATCGGTCGGCCCCGGCTGCTCGTCGAGCACCAGCGCGTCATACGACGCCGTCGCCCGCGCCTTGACGATGCCGGTCGAGGGATCGATACGGTGGACGATGTCGCGCTTGGTGGGCTCGAGCCAGTCAGCCTGGATCAGGCTCGCGACGCGCACGATCGCCTCCGTTGCAGATGCGTCGGGCTTGAGCCGGACGGGTCTCGCAGCGACGTCGACGGCGATCAGCCACTCGCCCTCGAGGACCCCGCTTTCGCGTCCGATCACCGCGCCGTGCCCGCTCGCCAACGTGACCCGGTCGCCGCCGACTTGCCGGCGCTTGGCGACGCGGTCCGGGTAGCCCGCCAGTAAGGCGCGCCGCAATACGGTCTCGTCGATGTGGATGCGTTGATCGCGACCGAGCAGGTCGCCGGCCGCACGCTGAAGGCTTTCGGCCACGCGTTGTAACGCCGCAGGCATGCGCCGCCATGCGTCGATGATCGGCAGCAGATCACAGCTGAGCGACTCACCGCCGCGCTCGAACCGCGACGGTTCGGATAACCAGGCGCACGCCGCCGCCGCTTCGAACGATCCATGACCTTCGAGCAGAACCCGGCCAAGCCGTGGATGCAGCGGCAGTCTCTGCAAGCGGCGCCCCACCACGGTGATGTGCCCGTCCTGCGCCGCCCCCAGGCGTTCGAGCAACGCCAGTGCCGTTGCCATGCGATCGTCCGAAGGCCGCTCGAACCATTCAAATGCATTCGGATCGCCGCCCCACGCCATGATCGACAACACCGGCCCGGCCAGGTCGATGCGGTGGATCTCCGGCTCGCGACGCGGCCGCAGCCGATCGCGCTGGTCCCACAGCCGCCGCACCACTCCAGGCCCCAGCCGCGCGGCGCGCCCGGCCCGTTGATCCGCAGAATCCGCGGTGATGCGCTCGAGCGTGAGGCTGTCCACGCCACGCTCGCTGTTGTAGCGCGCGACCTTGTGAACGCCGCTATCGATCACGATTGCGACACCCGGCACCGTAAGCGAGGTTTCGGCGATGTTGGTGGAGACGATGATGCGGCGTCGCGAGCCCGGCGAGAGGGCCGCGTCCTGGGCGGCGGCGTCGAGCGAGCCATGCAGGGGCAGCACGTCTGCATCATAGCGAGCGGCCACGGTCGCAGCGTCGCTGACCGCGCGCGTGATTTCGCCGGCGCCCGGCAGGAAACACAGCACGTCGCCGCGCGACGAGGGCAACAGCTCCGCGAGGGCCGCGGCCACCGATTGTCCAGGCCCGTAGTTGATCGAGAGCGGGTGCAGTGCGCCTGGCACCTCGATCACCGGACAATCGCCCAGAAAGCGGGAGACCGGGCCAGGGTCGAGCGTGGCCGACATCACCAGGATCCGCAGATCGGTCCGCGCCAGCCACGCCTGGCGCGCGAGCGCGAGCCCGAGGTCGGCGTGGATGCTGCGCTCGTGGAACTCGTCCACGATTAGCGTCGACACGCCGCTGAGCAGCGGATCGTCCTGGAGGTAGGCCGTCAGGATGCCCTCGGTGACAACCAGCACCTTGGTTTCTGGTGACGCTTTTCGATCGAAGCGGATGTGCCAGCCCACCTCTCGTCCGAGCGTCCAGCCGCGTTCGTCGGCGATCCGTTTCGCCATCGCGCGCGCCGCGACGCGGCGGGGCTGCAGCAGCAGCACGCGGCCGGCGTCGATCAATGCCGGCGGCACCCTCGTCGTCTTGCCGGCGCCCGGCGCCGCCGTGAGCACGGCCGCGCGATAGCCGGCGAGCGCGGCACGGATCGGATCGATGTAGCCATCGACGGGCAGCGCGACCGGGGGCACGTCCCTTATGATGGCAGACCATGCATCCGACGCGCCTTGCGACCCTGGTGCTGGCCTGGGCCAGCATGGCCGCTCCTGTGCACGCCCAGACCTCACAACCGGCGGCGCCAGCGCAGCAACGCCAACCGCCCTCGACGCTGCGCGCACCGACGCGCGCCGACATTCTTCGGGGCGAATACGGCCGCTATCGTGCCAACAACGACTTGCTGTATTACGAGCTCGACGTTCGCGTCGACCCCGACAAGCGGACGATCGCCGGGAAGAACATCGTCCGCTTCAAGATGCTCAAGGACGACACCCGGATTCAGCTCGAGCTCTACGCCAACTTCGTCGTCGACAAGATTCTGCTGGGCGCGACACCGCTGAAGTACGAGCGGGACCTCAACACCGTCTACGTCGACTTTCCCGAGACGCTTCGAGCCGGGCGCACCTACGACATTGCGTTCCACTACTCCGGCATGCCGCAGGAGCAGGGCCGGTTCGGCGGCCTGGCGTTCCGCAAGGACCCGGCCGGACGCCACTGGATCAACACCGCGAATGAAGGTGAGGGCTCGAGTGTGTGGTGGCCGAGCAAGGACCAATGGCGCGACGAGCCGGAAGGCATGGAGATTCGCGTCGCCGTGCCCAATGGCTTGATGGACGTGTCAAACGGCAAGTTCATGGGCAAGACCGACCTCGGTGACGGGTACACGCGCTGGGACTGGCGCGTGCACTATCCGATCAACTCCTACAACGTCTCGCTCAACATCGGCGAGTACGTGCAGTTCTCCGATCGCCTCGGCGACTTGCCGCTCGACTACTTCGTGCTGCCCGGCAGCCTCGAGAAGGCGAAGACCCAATTCGCCCAGGCCCGGCCGATGATCGAGGCCTACGAGAAGTACGTCGGCAAGTATCCGTTCCCGAAAGACGGCTACAAACTGATCGAGGTGCCGTACTCAGGAATGGAGCACCAGAGCGCCGTCACCTACGGCAATCGGTTTGCGAACGGCTACCTCGAGCGCGACTGGACCGAGGTCGGCATCAGCCTCAAGTTCGACTTCATCATCATTCACGAGAGCGGCCACGAGTGGTTCGGCAACGCTGTCTCCGCCGCCGACACCTCGGACATGTGGATCCACGAGGGCTGGACGACTTACCTCGAAGGCGTCTACGTCGAAGCGCTGTTTGGCTACGACGATGCGCTCAAGTACCTGAACGGCTACAAGAAGAAGGTCGGAAACCGGGAGCCGGTGATCACCCAGCGGGCCGTCCACCGGACGCCGAACCAGGACATGTACTTCAAGTGCGCGCTGTTCTTGAACACCCTCCGCAGCGTCGTCAATGACGATCCGCGATGGTGGAAGCTCGTGCGCGACACGTTCGAACGCTTCAAGTACCAGAACATCATGACCGAAGATATCGTCCGCTTCTTCAACGCGGAGCTGAAGCAGGATCTGACGCCGGTGTTCGATCAGTATCTTCGCCGCGCGGAGCTGCCGACCTTGGAGCTGACGTTCGACGACAAGGCGGGCACGATGTCGTATCGATGGAAGGCTGATGAGCGCGCGTTTGCGATGCCGATTCGTGTCGGCTCGCGCGCAAAGTGGCAGACCATCAGGCCGACGACGGATTGGCAGTTGATGCCGAACAAGTTGGTGAAGGAGAAGTTCGAGGTCGCGACCGACCTCTATTACGTGAACGTGTCGATCCTGGGCGCCGACGGCAAGCCTTAGCTCGTGATCTTGCGCTGCGCTTCGGCGATGCGGTCGCGATCGAGATCGCCGTCTTTCCAGTAGCCGACGAAGCGGCGGTACGACTCGCGCGCCTTGGCAGTGTCGCCTTGCTGCTCGTAGATGCGGCCCAGAAAATAGAAGCTGCGGACGAAGTCGATGGGTTCCCGAAGGTGTTCATGGCCGCTGCCGGCAACCTTCTGAAACCAGGGCAACGCTTCACCGGGGCGCCCGGCCTCGAACAAGGCTCGCCCGAGCGCCGACCAGATCGGCACGTGATGACTTCGCGGAAACGGAATGGGGCTTCGGACCGGCAAAGCTGCCTGCGCTTCCTGCAACGGTGCGATCGCAGCGGCGCTGTCTCCCCGCGCGAGGGCGGCAAGGCCACGCGCCAGAGCCACGGCTCGCCCGTCGCGCTGTGGCGCCAGCGGATCGATCATCGAAACCATCGTCGAGATCACGGTAGTAGCGTCCTTCGACCGGCCCGCCGCCGAAAGCGCCCACGCGTGTGTCACGGCGTGCGCTAGTTCATTGACGGTGCCCTTCGCATCGGCCATCGCGCGGGCCGTTTCGGTTGCGGCGAGCGCAGTCCGCCCCTGTGCCAGCAGGATGGTGGCAATGATCTGGTGTCCGAGTGCCGTGCGTTGTCCCCGAGTCTTGTACGCAGTGGCGACCCTTTCGGCCGAGATTAGGGCTTTGGCAGTATCGCCGTGAAACAGGTCCAACGCCGCTTGCGTTTGCGCACCGAACCATTTCTCCGTTTCGTCATTAGACGCGCTCAAGGCCCGCGCGGAGCTCGCGGCCGCATTCCAATCCTCTCGTAGGGTCCGAGCGGCCCCGCGGCCCAGCTCTGGCGAACCGTCCGATGGACTCAGTTCCAAAGCGCGCGAGTACGCGCGGATCGCGTCATCGTAGCGCCCGTCACCAATCAGCGCTTGGCCGAGGCTGGTGTG
>JANOZI010000124.1:0-4367 GCA_031429375.1 Acidobacteriota bacterium
TTCTACGAGCCGATCCAGGAGCGTCGCGTCATGCAGCGTAATTTTGATTGGTTTGGCCGCTGGATCAAACCCTGACGAGAACACGGAGGAGTACGGAGAACACGGAGGGTTCGCAGCCGGAGGGCGCGTAGACGCGACGAGAGGTTGATTTGAGAAAAACCGGTGAGCTTACGTGGCGCTTCATGAGCTGGGCCCAACGGTTTTTGCTCAAGGCAACCCTCTCGTCGCGTAGCGGGGCCGGCTGCTACGGCTTAATCCAGCGCATCATCCAGTCAAAGTTACGCTGCATGACGCGACGCTCCTGGATCGGCTCGTAGAAGACGTGACCGCCGCGCGGGTAGACGTCCATTTCCACCGTCTTGCCGAGCGCGGTCAGCGCGCGATAGAACTTCTGCGCCGTGGCGAGCGGCACGCGCGGGTCGCGATCGCCGTGCTGGATCAAAAGCGGCGTCGTGACGTTCTGCGCGTGCGTCAGCGGCGAGTGCGCCAGGTAGCCCTGCGGATTCTCCCAGGGCAGCTTGAAGTACTCGGCCATGAGATCGCCGCCGTCGGTCAGGTAGTACAGGTCGCTGAGATCGGCGATGCTCGCGCCCGCTGATGCCGCCTTGAAGCGTCCGGTCTGCGTGACGATCCAGTTGGTCATGAAACCGCCGTACGACGCGCCCATCACGCCGAGCCGATCGGGATCCGCCACGCCGCCGGCAATCAGGTGATCGACACCCGCCATGATGTCCTTGTAATCGGGCCCGCCCCAGTCGTTGACGATCATCTTGTGACCGGCTTCGCCGTAGCCCGATCCGCCGCGCGGCATCGGGAACAGCACCGCGTAACCGGCGCTCGCAAACGCCTCGGTCGGGTACGGATCGATTTGACCGGGCACGTGCATGAACTGCGGAAATATGCCGAGCGTCACCCCGCCGATCGGTCCGCCGTGGCAATAGACGAGCAGGGGCACGCGCGTCTTGCCAGCTTGCCGCGCCGACGCCTCAGACGAAGGCGGATCGTACCCGGGCGGCGTCAACAACAGGCCCCAGATTTCCATGCCGTCGAATGATTTCCACGACACCGGCTTCAGGTCGCCGAGCGCCAGCGCACGCAGCTCGGGATTCACAGAAGTGATCTTTCGCGATCGTCCGGTCGCGACGTCGAGCACCGCCACATCACCCATGGTGCGGGCTTCGACTTCGCGATACGCGATCGTGTTGCCATCGCGGCTGAGGCTGATCGAGTACTGCACCGACGCGCCGCTGCCGACTCGCGTCGCCTGGCCGGTATCGAGCGCCACTCGCACGATCGGCATCTCGAACATCTGCGCGCCCGCCGCGAAGGTGCCTTCGTTCATGGTGACGAACAGCGATTGGCTGTCGCGGGCCCACACCGTTTCGGCAATCCACGCGCCGTTCATTGGATAGGTCCGGATGGTTTGCGGCGTCCCGCCCTCGGCCGGCGCAACCGCGAGGCCGCGCGGCGCGATGATTCCGGTGCGGCCGTTGGTGGTCACGAACGACACGTGGCGCCCATCAGGCGAAAACTGCGGCGACACGTTCATGCCAGCGCGGTCAACGACCGGACGGGCCGCGCCTCCGCCTGCCGGCACGGCAAAAATGCGCGTTGAGTACGGAGCCAGGAAACCCGTGACCGGCGCGAACGCGTACGCGATCTCCTTGGTGTCTGGCGACCACGAGAAGCTGTCAACGTATTGACCGGCGGGCGTGAGCGACTTCGCAGTGGACGGTTCGGTCAGTGGCTGCACCCAGAGCCGCGTGAGGGGTGGCAACGCGCCTGCGGCGTTGGCAACCGGCGGTGGCGGCGACCCGTCGCGTGACAAGAACGCAAGAGTGTTTCCGTCTGGCGAGATTTCGTAGGCACTCACGCCTTCTGCGGCCGCGGTAAGAGGTCTGGCCGCGCCGCCTGACACCGGCACGGTCATGACCTGGGGGCGGCCTTCGACCACCCCGAGGAACGACAGCCGTTCGCCATCCGGCGACCATCGCAGCCGGGGAGCCGGCAGGGCGGGCACGAAGATTTTGGCTTCCGGTGCAAGGCGCACCGGCGTTCCTCCCGCGGCCGGAATCAGATACAGCTCGGCTTCGTGAGCGTTGCGCACCACCGACGGCGTCGACAGCACGTACGCGACGCGATCGCCGGCGGGAGAAATCTTGACGTCGTTAACCGTCCTCAACGCCATCAGGTCGTCTACCGTGACCCGGCGTGGTGCTTGAGCGCTGACCGGCCACGCGCTGGCGGCGGCCAACACCGCGAGCGCTCCGAGGCGGCAAAGCGTTGTCATGGTGCAGGTCTGGTCGTTCGATAGACGCCGGCAGCGCCGAGATCGACCGGCCGCGGCGCGCCGGGACTTCCAAGCGCCAGCCGCATCTGGTCGCCGACGATGTCGTAGAGGCCGAGGCGGGGACCAGTGGGCGTGACGAGATCAATGGTGGGAAACGGCCGCGCGACCACGCGTAAGGTCACCGCGCCGGACTCGATCGCGGTACCCGACTGCGTCAACACGAGGTACTGGTGATCGGCGTCGACGCCAGTCGTGCGCGTGAACGAAAGTCCGGCAGGCCCGTCGCCGCTCTCGAGCCGCCACGTCCGCGTGATCGGAAAGCGCTGATCGCGGGACATCGAGATGAATGGCTCGGTGAGCTCCTGGGCAAACACCGACCGCGGCCAGATGCGATCGAAGATGGCGCGGCCGTCCGCGTTCAAGAAGGGCTCTGGGCTGACGGCCTTGGGATCCAGGCCCTCTCGATGGGTCTCGAAGTCGTCGACCTGGAAGTGCGACATCGCGTAGGTAATCGGCGTGGCGCCAATCGTCGCGGTCACGGTGCCCGCCACGCCAATCGGCTGGCCGCGGGTGACGACGCCGCCGAGCAGAACCTCGTCGCGGATCGACGCAAGGTTGGCGTAGACCGTTCGATAGATGCGCGCGCCGAGCGCGTGCTCGATGGTGACCCGGATGCGGCCGAGCACGATCAGGTCGGGCTCGATCGACTGCACCACGCCATCAGCGGCGGCCCGTACCGGCGCCCCCAGACGGTACTCGATGTCCCATCCCGAGTGTCCAGGGCCGGCATGATCTGCGCCGTGGTAACCGAACGGCAGCAGTCCGAACGCGGTGGTGGCGATGTCGGCGCCGTCGATCGGCATCGCGATCGACAACACGGTCCCTGGCGCGGGGGGCACAACCGTGGCCGGTGAATTGTTGCCGGGCGGGAGCCCGGGGAAGACAACCGCCGACGGCGTTGTCGGTGAACCGCCGCCGCTGTTACACGCGGTGATACCCAGCAACAGCAGGACAACGACAACGAGCATGGGCAATTCTAACAGGTCCGATATTCTCCGGCCTCGAAGGCCCGGGGACGAACGATTGCGCCCTCGCCTTTACTGCGCCGGCCGTCGCGCCTGCTCGACGTCGGCGCGTGTCGTGCGTGTCATCAACCGCCTCCGATGCGGAGTCCACTTCTCGGGCGGATCCGGACCGAGCGGCAGCCTGCTAACTAACGGTGTGAGTGTATGTCACCGCCGGCGAGATGACGCGCGGCCACGGCGACAAGCAACAGAACCACGGCCGCACCGGCGACACGCACCCACCGCGGCGCAGGTTCGTCCGTGCGGCCGTGCGGCTTGTAGACTGACAATGCGGCGGCAATCAGCAGCACAACCACAGCGCCGCCGGCGTCAGCAACCACCTGCAGCTTTGGCCCTTGCAGATGCCTTGAGGGCAGCGACGAATCAGACGCCGCCAGCGCGATGCTGCTGACGACTTGCATATGCCACATCAACAGGACACTTGCGCCGACGGTAATCAGGAGCTTGGCGATAACCCAATAGTGACGAAACAGGCCCCAGGGGGTCGCAACCGACTGGATAACGCCGGATAACAGGGACGCGGCGCTGAATGGGACGATGACGAACCAGCCGATCAGCTCCAGCGTGCTGGAGGCGGCCCGAGCCTTCAAGTCGTCGGCGTTGAGCACGGCGACGAGCGCCACGGCCAGGAACGCCGCGACCGAGCCCAGCCAGCCTACCGAGGCCGTCACGTGGGCCGTCAATGCCGCTTTTCTCCACGCTGGCGAAAGAATCACACTCATCTTCCTACCAGGCCATGGCTGAACGGCGACTGAACGGCCGCCTAGATCAGGCGCGATCGAATTTCGGGCGGCGGGATCTCACACGCGTTCGATCGGCCGGCGAGGCGATGGCGTACCGCGGCGACGACGCGGTAGGCGGCGTCGCGAAGGGGAACGGGAATCCACAACAACCCTGCGGCGAGGTTCCACGGGAAGCCAAGATGCCTGGCAATGCGAAGCGTTGCGGTGGAGCGCAGGTAGACCTCGCCGTCCTCGATCAGGATGATGCTG
>JANOZI010000125.1:0-16147 GCA_031429375.1 Acidobacteriota bacterium
GGTAGTAGACCACGGCCTGACCGGACGAGAGCACAGCCGCAGGTCCGAGCTGATTGAACTCGCGCGTCAGCTCGAAATAGAGGTTGTTCACACCACGAAGTATAAGCTCTCGCGGATGAGGTCTCGGCCGGCGGCGCCGTCAACGTGATCACCGGCGTCGCCTTTAACACGTGGATCGTGACCGTCGCGGTCGCGACGTGGTACGTGCGGGCGAGCCCGGCACCGTGCCGGGCCCATGCCCCTCGGCACGCCCGAATCGCCGGGAGGATGACGCTTTCCCCGCGGTTGCACCAGGCGACCGCGGTGTCACTTGACGCGACTGCGAACTTCACGAGCGCCGAATCTACTCGGCGCTCGTGCAACGCGCCCGCACCGCCCGACTTGACGACTCTGGTGATCGAGTGTTCGTCGGGCTCTCGGAAGCCATGCCCACCTGGGTTTTAATCCCTGATGCGGACCTCACCCTCAAAATTGCTCGTGAGATTCGCGCCCATCAGGTGATCGTGATAGTCGCATCGCTCGTGGACCAGAATGCCCGTGCGGCCGCTCTGGCCCGGCGCCAAGGTGCCGATGGCTTCGAACTCGGGACATTCCAGGTGCCCGCCGGGCTCGTGGTCGTCGGAGCGTATCCACCGGTTGACGCTCGAGCGGTTGATGAACGTCACCGGCTTGTTGTTTGACACTTCGAGTCTTCGCGGTTGTAGTCCGGCGTCGGTAATGATCACAGTCGGGTTCGCCCCACCGCTGTCGTGACTGAGCACCGTAGCGGTCGCGGCCGACGGGCTGGTGAGCCCGTTCGCGGCGCGGTCACTGCAAGCTGCCGCAGTTGCCAGAGCGACCGCGGCAATAGCGGCTGTAAAATACTTCATACACTCTCCCTCTCGCGCGTACGAGCGCGCATGTCTACTGTTGCGCGTGGACCCCAAGCAACGAACATGCCGTATCAAAGATGAGCTTGCTCGCGGGCTTCCCGCTTGAGTGGGCAGCCTTCGGCCTGAGGAGACCGAAGGATGGAAGAGCGAGATCTCCCCCACTTCTGGAGCTTGACGCTATGGTTGAGCCAGCTTGACGGGTCTAAGACGGGTCGCGCAGAGCGAACCTATCGCCGACCTGGAGCCCGCCGCGGCCGGTAAGAACTTCATAGCTCGATGATTGCCGTTACACATTCGGTTTAGTTGGTACGAATTTCGGTCGGTTGGCCCCAGCGAGACTTCGGCGAAGAGCGGAATGGCCGAGTTTGTTTCGGAAACGGATCGACGGCGCGGGCGACGAAGGTGTTCTCCCGGCTGCCCGAGAACGAGACGTTGGGGTGTCTCGCGCGCGCGACACCAATCTGGGTCGCGACGTCGCGATCAAGATCCTCCCGCCCGGCGATTAGTTCAGTTGAATGGAGATGAGCTTCGACACGCCCGGCTCTTCCATGGTGACGCCATAGAGCAGGTTGGCGATCTCCATGGTCTTGCGGCTGTGGGTGATGATGATGAACTGGGTCTGGTCCATCATCGACTTCAACATCTCGATGAACCGTCCGATGTTGGCATCGTCCAGCGGGGCGTCGATTTCGTCGAGCAGGCAGAAGGGGCTCGGCTTGTAGCGGAAAATCGCGAACATCAAGGCGATGGCGGTCAGCGCTTTTTCGCCGCCCGACAGCAGCATCACGCTCTGCAGGCGCTTGCCCGGCGGCGAGGCGACAATGTCGATGCCGCTTTCGAGCGGGTCGGCCTCGTCGAGCAGCGTGATGCCCGCCTTGCCTCCCCCGAACAGCGTCGAGAACGTCTGCTGGAAGTTGGTGTTGATCGCGTTGAACGCTTCACGGAACCGCGCGTGCGTCGTTTCGTCGATCTTGCTGATCGCTTCGTTGGTCTGGGCAATCGAGTCGACGAGGTCCTTGCGCTGCCCAGTCAGGAAGCCATGGCGCTCCTCGAGCTCCTGCGACTGCTCGATGGCCATCATGTTGACGGGCCCGATGCGATCGATCTTCTCGCGAAGTTCCGCGATAGCTTCCTCGGCCGTCATCGGGACGGCCTCCGTGTCCTCCGTAGGCTGTGAAGCGGCCTCCGTGTTCTCGGAACCGTCTGTCGCGGAACCGTCTTCGAGCTCGTCGGGATCGATGGCTTCAGCAGCCCGAATAGCCTTTACGTCGGGCTGCAATTGGCCGGAGGCCTCCATCTCGAGCACTTCTGCCCGGATGTCGTCGAGGGACGCGTTGACCGTGTCCATCGACTGCTGCGCGAGGTGCGTCAGGTCTGATTCGGCGGTGGCGCGCATCACGTCCACTTCGGCCGCGAGCGCGCGAAGCGCGTCGACCGCACGCCGCGCATCCCGAATCACGTCTTCCTGCCGCTCCGCTCCCTGCTTGATCTCGAGCGCCGCTTCATCGGCCCTGATCATGGCGGCGCGCAGGCCCTCGAGCTGGCCGACGTCGGCGTCCATCTGCGCCTGGCCTTCGGCCACGGCCTGCAGCAGGCGCTGGCGCTGGTCGCACATCAGCGCGACGTCGCGGGTGCACGACTGCACGCGGCGCTCGAGCTCGGCCGCGGCCTCTTCCATGCGCAAGACTTCCGCCAGCGCGCCGGCGCTCCGCTCCACCAGGCCGGCGTGGGCGGCGCGGGCCTCACCCGCCTTCTGGCTCAACCCTTCGGCAGTGTCGCGGGCAACCGACAAGCGCCGCTGGGCTTCCGCCAGTGCGAGGTCGGCCGTGATCTTCTGCTCACCGAGCCGCGCGATCGACTCGGTTGCTTCGAGCTGCCGCGCATCAAGGCCGGCGATCTCTTCCCTGACGCGGCTCATCTCGGTGGCCACCAGCTCGCTGTGCTGCCCGATCCGGTACTCGTCCGCGGCGGCGCGCTCGCTCTGGCCTTCGACACCGACAATCGCCTTTTCCTGGCGATGAAACTCCTCCGACAACCCCGCGATGGCCGCGGTCGCGTGCGCGATCGCTTGATCGAACCCCGCCGTTTCGTTGATCAACTGCTCGAGGGCAGCGCGCGAGGCGGCGATCTTCTCCCGCAGTTCCTTGATTTCGCGCTTGGTGGCGAGAATGCCCCGCGACTCGCTCTTCTCACCGCCGGTCACGACATGGCGCCCGCGGAAGACGTCGCCTTCGAGGGTGGCCACCGGATACGGCACCGTCGGCGCAATTCGTGCGGCGGTCTCGAACGACTCGGCGATGAGCGCCCCGCCCATTACCGCGTGCACGGCCTGCGGAAACGGCCCGCCAACGCGCACCACCGACGACAACATCACCGAGCCGCTCGGCGCAGTGAAGTGTTGCATGCCGCCGCCGCTGTCCGCACCCGAGCCCGAGAACATCGAGCGGAACGACGACACCATGCCGCCTCGCTCCGTGCCCTCGGCAGACACGACCTGGAACGCCGTGCCCTCGGAAGGTTTCCCCACGACGAAACCGCAGCGGCCGGCATCTTCCTGGCGAATCAACTGCAATCCGGCCGACACGTGTTCGAGTCGCTCGACCAGCACGTGTTGAAGCAGATCGCCCATGCACGCTTCGACCGCGCGCTCGTACTTGGGCTCGACCTCGATGAAATCGGCGAGCGCGCCCATCTGGCCGACTTTGCCGTTGGCGTTGACCAGGACCAGCCGCGCCGCATCGGCGAAACCGGAGCGATGCGTGTCGATTTCTTCGAGTGAATGGAGCCGTGCGGTCATCGCAGCCAGGTCGTGCTCGCGCGAGCGCACGTCGCGGGACCGCCATTCGTGTTCGATGCGGGCGCTCGCCAGCTCCGACTCCCGGGCCGCGCGCGCGAGCTTCGCGGCGTCGAGGCCGTCAACCGCGCGGCGCAGCGCTTCCGCCGCCGCCTGCCGCTGGGCCTGCGCCTTGCCGAGCTCGGCCGCAAGCTCGCGGGCCTCGAGCTCGAGCCTGCCTTCGGCGCCGATGGCGCGTTCGCGTTGAGACGACGCGGATTGGAGCGCAGCATTGAGCGCCGTGATCGTATTGAGCACGGCGTAGACATCGGCGCGGGCGCCCTCGACGTCCTGCTCGACGCCTTCGATCGCCTGCTGCGCCCTGGCGTAGTCGTCGGAGGCGGCCGAGGCCAGCGCCGCAGCCTCGTCGCGCGCCTGTTCCGCTTCTGCCGCAGCGCGGCGCCGTCCCTCGAGCGCCAGCTGTTCCGGCTCGCGCCGGGCTTCGAGCTGCTGCCGCTCCAACTCGAGCTCCGCGGCGCGGCCCTTCAGCATTTCCGCTTGCTGGGTATCGAGCGCAATCTGTTGCTGGCGGCGGTTGATCTGCAGCTCGTGCGCGTGCACCGCCTCGCGCGCGGTGGTGGCGGCCTCGTCGGCCGACGCCAGCTCGATGCGAATGCGCGACAGCTCGGTTTCGACCTCGGCCAGCCGCGCCGACGCGACGGCTTCGTTGGTGCGGGCCTCGGTCAGCCTGGCGCGCGCGGTCTCGATGGCCTCGGCCAGCGTGCGGTAGCGGCGCGCGAACAGCACCTTCTCCCACCGCCGCATCTCGTCGCGCAGGCGCGTGTAGCGGCGCGCTTTCGCCGCCTGCCGCTTCATCGAGCCACGCTGCTTTTCGATTTCGTACACGATGTCGTCGAGGCGCGTCAGGTTCAACTGCGCGGCCTCGAGCTTGAGCTCCGCGGATCGGCGGCGGGCCTTGTACTTCGTGATCCCCGCGGCCTCTTCGATCAATTGCCGCCGATCGGTCGGGCGCGAGCTCAGGATCATCCCGATCTTGCCCTGCTCGATGATCGCGTAGGCCTTCTGTCCGAGGCCCGTGTCCATCAGCAGCTCGTGGATGTCCTTGAGCCGGCACGTCTGCCCGTCGATCAGGTATTCGCTTTCGCCCGAGCGATACAGACGGCGCGTGACCTCGACGTCGCGTGTCGCTGCAACGAGGATCTCGGCCAGCTCCGGGTGGTGCCCGTTGCCCCTCGACTCGTGCGCCGGCCCGAGGTCCGCCGCACTCGCTCGGGACAGGCCGCCGGTCTCGCGGGCGTCCTCGCCCATCTCCTTCAAAAGAGATGGCGGGACGATGACGTCGCTGAGACGGAGGCGGACTTCGGCGGCGCCGGTGGGCTTTCGCGCATCGGAGCCGTTGAAGATCACGTCTTCCATCTTGTCGCCGCGCAGGCTCTTGGCGCTTTGCTCGCCAAGCACCCACGTCAGCGCATCGGCGACGTTGCTCTTACCGCAGCCGTTGGGACCGACGATGGCGGTGACGCCACGGTCGAACGCCAGCTCGGAGCGATCCGAGAAGGACTTGAAACCTGAGATTTCGAGACGTTCGAGATGCATTTCAGGGATAACCGGGGGGCAAACGAGGCCAGTCTAGCAAGCCCCGCCTGTTGTAGCAAGTCCGAACGTAACCCCAATATTTAGGGGGTCGCCCCGAAAATAACCCAGCCTGTCGCGCCGGATGCCGAACCGCGAACGGCGAAAGCGGACGGTGGGAGAACCAGGCCGTCTACTGGGCGTCTTTCGCGACGGTCTTGGTGCGGCTCAACTCGAGCAGCTTTTCCGCTTCGGCGAACTTCGAAATCGCAAACTTCGCCTGCGGGTCGACGGTCACCAGGTGCTGCCTCGCGGTGGCGACGTCGAACACAACCTCGTCGATGTTGAAGCGGATCATCGCGCGGATGAACTCGAGGTCCTTCGCCCACGCCTCGTCGTCGATCTTGACGTTGCGGCCCGCCACGAACTGCTTGAAGTCCGCCATCATCGCCTCGTCTACGACGAAGTTCTTCTTCACGAGGCGGCGGCTCGGCCCCGACTGGCCGATGCGCGTGTCGCCGTCGCTGCTGAACTGCTCTGCGTAGCTCGCAAACAACTGGCGGCCCTGCAGCGTGCGGCCGAACCGCGTCGGCGAGAAGCCCTCGACCGGACCGTCGAAGCGCAAATCCGGCTCGATGCCGCCGCCCGAGAACACCTTGCGCCCGCCGGTCGTGTACTTCAGCTGATCAGCGGTCTTCGCGCGCTCGCTCTGATCCTTCAACGTATAGGTCAGGTACTCGTCGAAGGTGCCGTCCCACGGGCGCTGAATCAACCGGCCGCTTGGCGTGTAGTAGCGCGCGGTGGTCAGCGCCAGGCCCGCGCCGCCGCTGACGCGATACACCGATTGCACGAGGGCCTTGCCGAAGGTCGTTTCGCCGACGACGAGCGAGCGGTCGTAGTCCTGCAACGCGCCGGACACGATCTCGGAGGCGCTGGCACTGTTGCGATTGACCAGCGTAATCATCGGGATGTTGGTGTAGTCGGGCGTGTCGGTGGCGCGGTAGTCGGAATCGGAATTCGAGACGCGGCCGCGCGTGTACACAACCATCGAGCCCTTCGGCACGAACCGGTTGGTGACGCGAATGGCCTGGTCGAGCAGACCGCCGGGGTTGCCGCGCAGGTCGAGCACCAGGCGCTTCATGCCCTTCTTCGTGAGCGCCTCGAGCGCGTCGCCGAGGTCTTCGTCGGTGTGCTCGGCGAAGTCGGTAATGCCGACGTAACCGGTGGTCGCATCGATCATGAACGACGCCGACAGGCTCGGAATGCTGACCTGGTCGCGCATCACCTTCATCTCGAGGGCGCGATCGAACCCCTTGCGGCGCACGCCGATGTTGACGAACGTGCCCTTCGGCCCCTTCAGCTTGGCCACCGTCTGCTCGGTGGTCCAGCCCTTGGTGCTCACGCCTTCCACCACGGCGATCACGTCGCCGCGTCGAATCCCGTTTTGAAACGCCGGCGAGCCTTCAAACACGCGGATCGCGGTGATGTCGCCGTCGATGGCGCTGATGGTGAGGCCGAGGCCGAAATAGCGGCCTTCCTGGCGTTCGCGCATCTGCGCGTAGGTGCGCGGGTCCATGAAGCTCGAATGCGGATCGAGCGTTTGCAGCATGCCGTTGATGGCGCCGTACACCAGGCGGTCGGATTCGACCGGCTGCGCGTACTGGGTCTGGATGGCGCTCAGTGCGGAGGTAAAGGTCTTGTAGTGATCCGGCACCGAGTCGGCGGTCGCGAGCGCACTTTTGCCGAAAACCCCGCCAACCAGGGCCGAGAGCAGAATGGCCGCCGTGGCGGCAACGAGGGATCGCGTGCGCATAGGTCGATGCTAGCTGACTACCCCCCTATCCGCAAGGAGGGAGGTATACTGCTTTCTTGGACGCTCCCGCCCCGGAAAGGGCCGTCCGCGCTCATAGCAAGGAGCAATTTTATGTTTGGTTCTATCGGCATGCCGGAGCTCATCATCATCCTGGTGATCGCGCTCATCATTTTCGGCCCCAGGAAACTGCCCGAGCTGGGCAAATCGCTGGGCCGGAGCCTGAGCGAGTTCAAGAAGGCCTCGACCGACCTGCAGAACACGCTCGAGCAGGAAATCAAGATCGAAGAGCAAAAAGAGGCCGAGGAGAAGACGAAGTCGAAGTTCGAGTCGACCACCAAATTCGGCGGCGACGTCACGGCCGCCAGTTCCGAAATCGATAGTCACGATAGTAATAACGACACGGCCCCGCCGCGCGAGACCGTTTCGCGCTCGTAGCCGTGGCCCTCGTTCCTTTCCCAAGCCAGTCCTCGCGCGACGAGGATCCGGACGACCTGCCGGCGCAGGGCGGCGGATTCTCGCCCTTCGGCGAGCCCGATCCCGCAGAGCCGCCCGAAGGGCGCATGACGTTCCTCGAGCACCTCGACGAGCTGCGCAAGCGCATCACGCACGCCGTCGCGGCGCTGTTCATTGGTTTCGTGATCGCCCTGGCGTTCATCAACCAGGTCGTCGCATTCGTCTATCAGCGGTTGACGAAGGACATTCCCGGCGGACACCTGATTTACACCGAGCCTGGCGAAGCCTTCATCCTGATGTTGAAGATCGCCGCGCTGACCGGCGTCTTGATTTCGTCGCCCTACATCATGTGGCAGGTGTGGTTGTTCATCGCGCCAGGACTGTACGCCAAGGAAAAGAAGCTCGCGATTCCGTTTGTCGTGTCGTCGTCTTCGCTGTTCGTCGGCGGCGCGGCGTTCGCGCACTACGTGGTGTTTCCGGCCGCGTGGAAATTTTTCGCCGGCTTCTCGAACGACTTCATCACGTTCACGCCGCGAATCGAACCGGTGTTCGGTCTGTACGTGAAGCTGTTGCTCGGGATGGGCCTGGTGTTCCAGATGCCCGTGCTGATGTTCGTGCTGGCGCGGCTCGGCATCGTCACGGCCGGCTTCCTCGCCAAGAACATCAAATATGCCGTGCTGATTATTTTTATTGTTGCCGCGGTGATTACCCCGGACAGCAACCCCGTTAGCCAGATTCTCGTCGCCGGGCCCATGTGCGGTCTCTACCTCGTCGGTATCGGCGTAGCGTGGCTTTTCGGTAAATCCAAAAAATCAGATCCGGACGAAGAAAAGCTCTAAAGCCACTGGCTGCGAGCCGTGCACCGTGCAGGTCGGCCGCACCAGCACCGTGACGGCCGACGCGCAGGATCCGGATGGCGACACGCTGCGCTACCGCTGGACCAGCCCGACGGGCACTTTGCCAACCCCGCCGATCGGCACGACAACTCGCGCGAAGAGACGCGCCGTCTCAATCGCCGCCCGCCCTTTTCTTTTTTCTATTTGGCGAGCGCTTCGATCAATCGATCGAGAAACGGGGCCTGCCCGGGCCAGATTTTTTGCCGGGCCACGGCCATCGCAAACCACTGCGCACGATCGACTTCCACGAACTGCTGCTGGCGGCCGGACCTGGGCGGCCACTCCATCGAGAACAGGTTGCTCCTGACCGACGTGACGTCGAACTCGCCGCGCGCCGCCCAGACGTGCACGATCTTGCGGCCGCTCGGCTGCAGGATCGATCCGAGCGGCAGGAACTCGCCCGACGGCGCCGACCCCATCTCTTCCTCGAACTCGCGCTTCGCCGCCACCAGCAGGTCCTCGCCTTTCGACGGCTCGCCCTTCGGGATGGTCCAGCCCTGATCGTCCTTCTTCGCCCACACCGGGCCGCCGGGATGCGCCAGCAGCACCTCGAGGCCATCGGGCGCATCGCCCCGGAACAGCAGGACTCCGGCACTATCTTTTGGCATACTCTCAGCCATTATGAAGAGAAGGGAATTCCTTGTCTCGTCGGTGTTGAGCGCGGCGTGGATCGCAGCCGGCAGGCAGCCGCTGGCGGCGATGGCTCGCGACACTCAGGCGCCCGGCGCGACGCGCAAGGTCCTGATCGCCGGCGGCAACTTCGGCGAGGCGTTCATCCGCTACATGGCCACGCTCACGGGCAAGCCGCGCCCGCGGCTCTGCTACCTGCCGACCGCGTCGGCGGATTCGCAGTCCGGGATCATCTCGTGGTACCGCAGCTGCGCGAACCTCAACGTCACGCCGCTGGTGCAGGAAAGTTTCATCGCCAGCACGCGCCAGACCCAGAGCTGGGAAGAGGTCTTCCTGTCGATGGACGGCATCGTCTGTTCCGGCGGGAACACGCTCAATCAGCAGGCGATCTGGAAAGCGCAAGGCATCGACGTCGTGCTCAAGCAGGCGTGGGATCGCGGCATTGTCCTGGGCGGCGCGAGCGCCGGGTCGCTGTGCTGGTTCGAGGAGGGCACGACGGATTCGCGGCCGAAAGAACTGTCAACGGTGCAGGGCCTTGGCTTGATCAAAGGGAGCCACTCGCCGCACTACGACCGCGAACCCGGGCGCCGCCCGCTCTACCAGAAGCTGATCGGCTCGGGACAGATGAAGCCCGGCTACGCGTGCGATAACGACGCGGGCATTTACTTCGAAGACAACACCGTGAAGCGCGTGGTGTCCACGCGCGCCGACGCGAAGGTCTACTACGTCAGCGTCGTCAACGGCAAGGTCGTCGAAAAGGTGATGGAGCCCGAGCGGATCTCGTAGGCACGTAGGCACCCCTAAAGGGGTGCCCTACGACTAACCCTAAAGGGGCGCCCTACGACTAACCCTAAAGCGGTGCCCTACGACCAACCCTAAAGCGGTGCCCTACGACCAACCCTAAAGCGGTGCCCTACAGGTCAACGATCGAGCGGAAGCCGCCCATCGACATGCGCTTGACGTCGAAGGGCATCGGCCCGGTCATCGACCTGGCAATCCGCGGGTCCGCCATCACCTTCTTGTTGACCTGGTCCCGATGCGAGCGCGACTTGTAGACGATCCACGAAAACACCACCGTCTCACCGGCCTTGACCTGGGCGAGCTTCGGGAACGGCACGCCCATGTCCGTCATGTCGTCAGCGACGCACTCGATGAACTCGAGTGCGCCGTATTCGCGGAACACTTTGCCCGCGGCCTTGCTCATGCGTTGGTACGCCGGCAACTTTTTCTTCTGAAGGGGCAGCACGAATCCGTCAACGTAACAAGCCATTTGCGTTCTCCTTTGTTTCGATGAGTCCAGGCGAATCTTGCCGAGACTGCCGCGCGAGCGCCCAACCCGATGCCACGAACAGAGCCAGCCAGCCGGCGGGCCAGATCCACGGCAGCCAGGCGGGAATGGCCTTGCCATCAGGCAATTGCGCGCGCGCCTGCGCCAAATGCAGCGGAAAAAAATCAGGACCCTGCCCAAGGGCGGTCGCCTTCGCCCAACCAGGCGAGCGCATGGCGTTGACGAACGGCACGTAGGCAAGCCGATATCGATTCGAGGGCCGGCCCTGGGCAGGCGTGATCTGCTCGTAATAATGGAACCGCGCCGCTCCGCCCGGGGCGCCGCCGAACGCCTGATCCTCGAGGAACGACACCGATACGGACAGCAGCGCCATCACGGCGCCAACGGCACCACAAGCCACCAGAACGGAGCGGGGCCAGCGGCGGGCCTCGGTCCCGGCTGCCGGCAGCAGCAGCAACGGCAGGATTGGTACGAGGTTGCGCGGGCCGTGCGCGTAGCCGCCTTCCGGAAACAAATAGGCGCCGAAAACCAGCAGCCCCGCGGCCAACGCCGCCGCGACGCCGGCCGCCACCGCCGGTTCGCGCCGCCAAAAACGGCGGCTGCTCGCTGCTGCGAGCAGCAGCACCGGCGCCCACAGCCAGATCGACTTGCCAGGCGTCGCCAGCAACACGGCGAGGCCGCGCGGCAAGTCGCTGAGGACGAATGCCCGCGGCGGGGGTGCCGGGATGGTCTCGGCCCAGTCGTAGCCAAAATCAAACGGCGAGTTGAAACGATAGTCGTTCCATCCCAGATGGACGGCCGCCGCCAGTGCGATTCCGAGCGCCAGCGTCACGGCCACGGTGCGCCGGGTCGGGAGCGGGAGTGACCGATCCCACAGCGCGGCCACCACAAACGCCGGGGCGAACACGAGCGCCGTCACCTTGATGAGACCGGCGACGACGATCAGAAGCGCCGCGAGGATCACACGCGCGCGCGGAGTGGCGGCACCCCGTCTCGCTTCGAGCAGAAACGCCGCGGCCCACACCAAGGCCGCGGCCTGCAACGCTTCCGAGTACAGTGTCGCTCCGTACGGCCACAGCACGGTGGCCCCGCCGAGCAACAACGACAGGAGCACGGCGGCCGCTGCAGGCGTGCCGAGGGCGATGACCGCGCGGTAGAACCCGGCAACCGCCAGCGCCGCGCCAGTGGCCGTGACAAGCATCGTCACTCCGCCAACGACGATCACCCACGCCAGGCCCTTGCCCGCCTCAGCCCGCGGGACGCCGGCAACCCGCGCGAGGGCCCGGCCGGCCAGGTGATGAGGCAACGACAGTACCGCGGCCAACGGGCCGTACGGCGCGTACGGCTTGCCGTCCGTGCCGACTTTGCCAAAGAAGACCGACTGCATGCCGACCACGCGGCCGTTCTCGACTACGGGCCGGCGAATGGCAACGGCTTGCGGCACCGACAGATCGCCGGCGTCGACGAGATGCTCAACCTGGAAGTACACCTCGAACTCGTCGGGAATTCGAAACGCATTGCCGGACGAGGTCAGCGCATAGAGGGCCTGAAACATCAGGAATAACAGCAGGCCGATCCTGTTGGGTGCCGTCATCCAGTGCGCCTTCAGCAGGCCGTCTAGTACGCCTTCGCGAACCAGGCCGACACCGTTGCCGGTTTGCCGCACTTGATGCAGGGCTTGCCCGGCGCCTCGCCGTAGCCTTCGGGAATGTTGCGAATCGTCGCCTGGGTCTCGGCCTTGATCTCGGCCTCGCAAGACGCGCCTTCGCACCACGGTGCGATCACAAACCCCGGGCGGCCTTCCATCGTCGCCTTGAACTCGTCGTACGAATCCGCCCTGAAGGTGTGTTCGTCGCGGAACTTGCGCGCACGGTCGAGCAGGTTGGCCTGGATCTCGGCGAGCAGGCCTTTGATCGCATCCGCGAGCCCGTCCATCGGGATCGACGCCTTCGCCCGGGTGTCGCGGCGCGCGGCGAACACCGCCGACTTTTCGATATCTTTCGGGCCGATCTCGAGGCGCAGCGGCACACCGCGCATCTCGTACTCCGAAAACTTCCAGCCGGGCGTCTGGCTTTCATCCGCGTCGAGCTTCACGCGAATGCCGGCGGCCGTCAGCTGATCGCGAATCTCCTCGCACTTGGGGAGCACGGTCTCCTTCCAGGTGCCGCGAGGGATCGGAACGATCACCACTTGCCAGGGCGCGATGGCCGGCGGCAGCAGCAGTCCGCTGTCGTCGCCGTGCGTCATGATCACGGCGCCGATCAGCCGCGTGGTCACGCCCCAGGAGGTCGTCCATACGTGCTGCACGGTCTTGTCGCGGCCCTGGAACTGGATCTCGAACGCCTTCGCAAAATTCTGGCCGAGGTTGTGCGACGTGCCCGCCTGCAGCGCGCGGCCATCACCCATCAGCGCTTCGATCGAGTAGGTGCGCGACGCGCCGGCAAATTTTTCGCTGTCGCTCTTGCGGCCGTCCATCACCGGCACCGCCAGGACGTTTTCGCACACGTCCTTGTAGAGCGCCAGGATCTTCATCGTCTCTTCCTGCGCCTCGTCGGCCGTTTCGTGCGCGGTGTGCCCTTCCTGCCAGAGAAACTCCGTCGTACGGAGGAATGGACGAGTCACTTTCTCCCACCGCACGACGTTCGCCCATTGATTGATCAGCACGGGCAGATCGCGCCACGACTGGATCCACTTGGCGTACATCACGCCGATGATCGCCTCGGAGGTCGGGCGCACGACGAGCTTTTCTTCCAGCTCTTCGCCGCCGCCGTGGGTCACGAAGGCGACCTGCGGCGCGAAGCCCTCGACGTGTTCGGCTTCTTTTTTCAGGAGGCTCTCGGGAATCAGTAACGGAAAGTACGCGTTCACGTGGCCGGTCGCCTTGATGCGCTGATCGAGCTGCTGCTGGATCAGCTCCCAGATGGCGTAGCCGTACGGCCGGATCACCATGAAGCCCTTGACCGGCGAATAGTCGGCCAGCTCCGCCTTGCGGACCACGTCGAGGTACCAGCGTGAGAAGTCGACCGATTGCTTGGTGATTTCAGTAACGAACGCGTCGTCTTGTTTCGCAGCCATCAGGATTCTTTTCTCTCCGCAAGATGAATCCTGAAGTGTACGTCATCTCTGGCCGGGAAGTCGGATCGGGCGTGGCCGCCGCGGGTTTCTTCGCGGCGCAGGGCGGCGCGCGCGATCAGCCATCCCACCGTGACGATGCTCGCCAGGCGCCAGCGTGCGTCGTCCATCCCGCCCTTCTCGACGTACGGCACCAGCGCGCGATACCAGGATTCGAGCTGCGATTCCGCGGCGCCTAACGTGGCGTCTTCCCGCATCAGCCCCACCGATCGCCACATCAACGTCCGGACCTCGCCTTCGCTTTTTGGCCACGACGTCCTGGTCTTCCTGGGCCGGTCGGGCGCGGTGCGGACGCCGAACATGCTGCCGACCTTCGCGGGATTCACCATCGCGTGCGCGGCCCGCGCACCAAACACGAGTCCTTCGAGCAGCGAGTTGCTCGCGAGGCGGTTGGCGCCGTGAGCGCCGGTGCAGGCCACTTCGCCGGCCGCAAACAGTCCCGGTATGGTCGTGCGGCCCCACAGATCGGTTTCGACGCCGCCCATGATGTAGTGCGCGGCGGGCCCGACCGGAATGCGATCCGTCGCCAGGTCGAAGTCGGCGGAGCGGACCGCCTTGGCGATGGTCGGAAAGCGTTCCCGCACCCACGCGGCGTCCAGGTGTTGCAGCGAGAGGAAGACCGGCTGGCCGGTCCGGCGTTGCTCGAGGACGATCGCGCGCGAGACCAGGTCGCGCGAGGCCAACTCACCCGCCGGGTGATACCGGGTCATGAAGCGTTCGCTATCCGCATTGATGAGATACGCGCCTTCACCGCGCAGCGCCTCGGAAAGAAGAAACCGCGGCGCGCCCGGGACATTCAGCGCGGTGGGATGGAACTGCACGAATTCGAGGTCGGCCACTTGCGCGCCCGCGTACCACGCGAGCGTGACGCCGTCGCCGGTAGCGACCGCTGGATTGGTGGTGTCGCGAAACACCTGGCCGGCACCGCCGGTGGCGAGCAAGACGGCCGCCGCTTCGATCTGCTCGGTGCCGCGCGCACTCTCGAAGCGGGCGCCGGCGCACCGGCCGTCGCGGATGATGAGCGAGCTGACGCGCGCGTTGCGCTCGACCGTCACCTTCGGCTGATCGGCGACTCGCTGCCACAGCGTCCGCCCGATCTCACGCCCGGTCGCATCATGAGAGTGCAGCACGCAGCGCACCTGATGCGCCGCCTCCTACGCCAGCGCGAGCGCGCCGGACCCGTCGCGATCGAAACGCGCGCCCCAGTCCACCAGCTCGCGAACGTAGCGCACGCCGTCTTCAACCAGCACGCGGACCGCGGGTTCGACGCACAAGCCATCGCCCGCAGCAATGGTGTCGGCGGCATGCAGGTCGGGGTGGTCGTCGTCGCCGACGGCCGCCGCGATGCCGCCCTGCGCGTAGCCGGTGTTGCTCTCTTCGGGATCTGCTTTGGTGAGCACGACGACGTCGCCGGCGGCGGCGAGGTCCGCGGCGGCGCGCAAGCCGGCGATGCCGCTGCCGATTACGAGGAAATCCGCCCGCCGCTGCACCGGGTGCTATCCTACCATCCGCCCATGGAGCCGACTCGCATCGGAGTAACCGCCGCGGCCGGCGCGTATTCCGTCATTATCGGCGGGGGCACCATCGCATCGCTGCCCGCGGAGCTAGACGCCGCCGGGCTCGGGCCCCGCCGCATCATCGTGGCCAGCAAGCGTGTGTGGAAGCTGCACGGCAAGCGGTTCCGGCGCGCCACAACCGAGCGGCTGCCGGTGCTCGTCGACGACGGCGAGCGCTACAAGAACCTCGTGACCGTCGGCAAGGTCCACGATGCGCTCGTCAAGGCCAACGCCGACCGCTCAACGGTGGTCGTGGCCATCGGGGGCGGGGTCACCGGCGACCTCGCGGGGTTTGCCGCCGCCACCTACCTGCGCGGCATTCGCGTGGTGCACGTCCCGACCACACTGCTCGCACAGGTCGATAGCGCGATTGGCGGCAAGACCGGCGTGAACCACCCGCTCGGCAAGAACCTGATCGGCGCCTTTCACCCGCCCAGCCTGGTCGTCGCCGACCCCGTCGTTCTCGACACGTTACCCCGCCGTGAGTACCGCGCCGGCCTCTACGAGGTGATCAAGTACGGTGTGATTTCGGATCCGGGCTTGCTGGATCGGATGCAGTCGAGCCTGGCCGCAATCCTGGCGCGCGAACCAGCCGCGGTGGCGCCCATCGTAGCGGCGTGCTGCCGCATCAAGGCGGACGTCGTGTCGGCCGACGAGCGGGAATCGGGCCTGCGCCGCATTCTCAACTTCGGCCACACCGTGGGCCATGCGCTGGAAGCGGCGACCAACTACCGGCGCTTCCGCCACGGCGAGGCGGTCGGCTACGGCATGCTCGCGGCGCTGTCGATCGGCGTGGCGCGAGGCGTGACGCCGCCCGCGCTATACGACGAGATCCAGTCCTTAATCACCCGCCTCGGCGCGCTCCCGCGCGTCTCGGACATCCCGTCGAAGACCGTGCTCGCCGCCATCGGCCGCGACAAGAAAGTGATCGCAGGCAAATTGCATTTCGTAATCGCCACGTCACGTGGCCAGACTACGACATGGTCGGATGTCAGCGAAAAAGAGATCAAAACCGCGTTGAAAACACTTGGTCTAGAGATGTGATTGGTGCGTACAGTGCGTACTGTTCCTAGAGTGCGTACGGTGCTCGTGTGCCTAGGGTGCCTAGGGTGCCTAGGGTGCCAAGCTCGTGCACACTAGC
>JANOZI010000126.1:0-6093 GCA_031429375.1 Acidobacteriota bacterium
GACTTGCAGAAGGCTTTCGACACCCATTGCTGATGCTGTAGTGCAGAGTGAAGAGTTCAGAGTTAAGAACAAGGAGTTCCGTTTGCGAGTTCGTAACTCGTAACTCGTAACTCTTAACTCTTAACTGACGCTATCCACCCCGGGTGTGCATTTCCAGATGCGGGTCTCTTCGCAGGGTATTGACCGGAATCAATGGTGAGCGCTCGCGGAGTCCGAGCCGGGCTTCGGCGCCGCGGTCGGTGCGGGCGTGCCACACGCTGGTGATCAGCTCACGCATCGCCTCGTCCGTCGCGCCACCGCGCAGCGGTCCGCGCAGGTCCACTCCGCGCGCCGCGTACAGGCACAAATACCAGACCCCGTCGGCGGTCAGCCGGCTCCGGTCGCACGTGCGGCAGAACGGCGCGGTCGTGGACGCGATGATCCCGAACACGGTGCCGTCCGGCAGGCGGAAGCGATCGGCCGGCGCGGACGATTGTTCAACGATGGCCTCGATCGGACCGTAATGTGCGGCGAGGGTGTCGAGCATGTCCTGGCGCGACACGACCTGCGCCTCCGACCACGTCGTCGCGCCGCCGACATCCATGTATTCGATGAACCGGATCTCGGCGCCGCGCGCCCGTGCGAACTCCAGCAACGGAATCAGCTCGTCGTCGTTCGCGCCGCGCATGACGACCGAGTCGATCTTGAAGCCAGGGAAGACATCCACGGCAGCGTCGATGCCGGCGAGCACGCGCGGCAGCTCGTCGAAGCGCGCCAGCTTGATGAAGCGGTCGCGCTGCAGCGTGTCGAGGCTGATGGTCAGGCGATGCAGGCCGGCGGCCGCGAGATCGCCGGCCTGCGCGGCCAGCAGCACCGCGTTGGTCGTCATCGCGAGGTCGCGGATCGCCGCCTTGCTCGCGAGCCGCTCGACGAGCTCTGGCAGGTCGCGGCGGAGCAGCGGCTCACCACCCGTCAGCCGTACCTTGTCGACGCCGAGGGCGAGAAACTGATCGACGAGACGGTCGATCTCTTCGAACTGCAGGATGTCCTCGCGCGGCAGCCACAAGTAGTCCGCCTCCGGCATGCAGTACTGGCACCGCAGGTTGCAGCGATCGGTCACGGACAACCGCAGATTTCGCAGCGGTCGCTGATGGACGTCTAAGACGGACACTGGACTGATCATACCCGCACTGGACCATGGTGCGTACTGTGCGTACAGTTCCAAGGGTGCGTACCGTGCGTACAGTTCCAAGGGGTGCGTACAGTGCTTGGTGCCAAGTGCCATCGGTGCCCAGCGCCAATTACACGCTTAGATAGATTTTCTTTCGATGAAGTGCAAGCAGCAGGGCGTACAGCACGGCGAGATTGGCGAGCGCGAACAACAACGACGCCTCGTACGGCGGCGCA
This sequence comes from Acidobacteriota bacterium, assembly GCA_031429375.1. GTDB lineage: Bacteria > Acidobacteriota > Vicinamibacteria > Vicinamibacterales > UBA2999 > 12-FULL-67-14b. The sequence continues at coordinate 1,387 of JANOZI010000126.1, forward strand.
ATAGATGCAAACGCGTGCGCATAAACCCAGGGCCCGAGTGAGGTCGAGGGGTCGGGCCATTTGAGATAGAGGAACGTCCTCGCGAGCAGGCCGGACAGCACGAAGAGAAGAATTGCGTTGCGGCCGAGCGCGACGAAGGGTTCGGTCAGACGTGGTGTTCGATCGCTTGGGTTGACGTCGCAGATCCAATAGCACACGGCTAGAACGCCGCAGGCCAGGCCGCCCGTAAACAGAACGTAAGAGCTCGTCCAGAGGCTCTTGTTGATCGGCAGCCACGGACTGACGGCCAGTCCGGCGATTACGCCGGCCAATCCCCAGGTCAACAGGCCGCGCACCACGCGCCGCGGCGACGTTTCCTCGCGGATGAACCATCCGGCGAGCACACCAAGCAACGTCGTTCCAATCGCCGGCAAGGTGCTGAGGATGCCCTCCGGATCCCAGTCCGGTTTCCAGAGGTGGCCGCGCAGCAGCGCGCGATCGAGCCACGCCCCGATGTTGCCCGCCGGTGTGAGGTCGCCCGCGGTCCCGCCGGGAAATGGCATCGCCGTCAGCAGAATCCAGTACGTCAACAGCAAGAGCGCTGTCGCGATACCGACGAAGCGGTGGCGCGCCCGGCCGCCCTCAGCCGCGCGAACGAGCAGTGCCGCCGCGACATAGCACCACGCAATTCGCGCGAGGACTCCCGGGATCCGCAAAGTCGACAGACGGAAAAACGGAACTGCCGCGAGCAGCAAACCGAGCGCCCAGATGATCGCGCCGCGGCGAAGAATGGTCAGAGCAGTGGCCGGCCTGGTCGTCAGCGTGATCGCGACGCCAACGATAAACAGGAAGAACGGGAAGATCAGATCGGTCGGCGTCCAGCCGTTCCACTCGGCATGCAGCAGCGGCCAGTAGACCGTGCTCCAGTCCCCCGGGTTGTTGACGATGACCATCCCGGCCACGGTCAGCCCCCGAAACACGTCGAGCGATCGCACCCTGGGCCACGTTGGCACCGTTGGCACCCTGGGCACCCTGGGCACCTTAGGCACCCTGCACCGTACGCACCCTTGGAACTGTACGCACGGTACGCACCGTTACCTCGGCTGCCGCATACGCTCGAGAAGTTCGCCGAGCCGCTTGATCTCTTCGCCGTATTTGGCCCAGTCGCCCGCGCGCTGTGCATCGAGCGCGCGCTGATACGTGTCGCGCGCTTCCGATGCCATGCGCTCCCAGGCCGACGCGTCCCCGGCTGACGGCGGAGGCGGGGGAGTAATTCCCGCCGCAGCGCCGGCAGCTGCCGCCGGCGCCGTCGCCACGGGCTTCTCGCCGCGTGCGCCGTCGCCAAACAGGCGATCGATCGCCTGGTCGAGCGTGCGCTCCATCACGATGCGGTTCTGATAGGCCACGATCACGCGGGTCAGCTCGGGAATGCGGCCCGCCTGTGCGCGCAGGTACATGGGCCGCACGTAGATCAGCGACTCCTCGATCGGGATCACCATCAACGTGCCCTGGATCACCTCGGAGCCGCGCTGGTTCCACAACGAGATCTGGGGCGAGATCACCTGGTCCTGGTTGATCCGCGCCACGACCTGTTGCGGCCCGAACACGAGCGTCTGCTTGGGAAACGCGAACACCGCAAGCTTGCCGTAGTTGTCGCCGTCGCTGCGCGCCACCATCCACGACGCGAGGTTGTCGCGCCGCCGCGGCGTGAATGGCAGCATCTGGATGAACTCGGCGTCTGTTTCGCCGGGCAGTTTCATCATCGCGTAGTACGGCTCCATGCGCCGGTTCTCGCCGCTGCTGTCGACCGCGGGCGCCTCCCACTGGTCTTCCTTGTTGTAGAAGACGGCGGGATTGGTCATGTGGTACGTGGCAAAGACCGACGCCTGGACCGCGAAAATGCCTTCGGGGTACCGGACGTGGCGCCGCAGGTCCTCGGGCATCTCGCCGAGCGGCCGCATCAAGGTCGGAAAGATCCGCGCGATGGTTTGGGCGATCGGATCGTCCGGCTCGGCGAAGTAGAACTGCACCGTGCCTTGATAGGCGTCGATCACCACCTTCACCGAGTTGCGCATGTAGTTCAACCCGCCCGCGGCCGCGGTGGCGTACGGATAGCGATCGCTGACCGTGTAGGCGTCCTGGATCCAGAAGATGCGCCCCTCGCTCACCACCGGATACGGGTCATCGTCGTAAAGCAGGAACGGCGCGATCTTCGAGACGCGCTGGCGGATCTGGCGGTCGAACATCAGCCGGCTCTCGCTTGTGATGTCGTCGCTCAGCAGAATCTGGTATGACCGGAAGCGAATCGCGAACAGCAGCTTGTTCAGGAGCGAACCGACCGGCACGCCGCCGGTGCCGTCATAGGTGCTGAAGACGTTGTCTTCACCCTTGGGGTAATCGAACTCCTGCGCCCGCGTGCGCACGATGACGTAGTCGTTGGCCAGCTCGCCGAAATAGATGCTCGGCTCGGTGATGTTGATGTCGACCGTCGTGACGGGCGGCAAATCGCGAACGAAGAGCACCGGCAGGCCCTCGCTGGTCACCTGGTTGACCGGGCCGAGCGTCAGGCCGTGGCCGTGCGTGAACACCAGCCGTTCGTTGACCCAGGTGCGATTGGGCAGCGCCGCCGGGTTCAGCTCGCGCGCCGACAGCATGACCTGCCGGTTCTGGCCGTTGATGACATAGCGGTCGTTGTCGACCGACACGAAGTCGTAATAGGTCCGGATCTCCTGGATCTGGCCGAACGTCTCGAGCAGCGGCTGGTGATCCCACAGCCTGACGTTGTCGATCGTGCCGCGGTTGGCCTCGATGTCGGCGCGGGTGAGCGCGGCATCACCGTTCAGCTCGCGCTCCTCGATCTGGTCGAGCGCGAACGCTTCGCGGGTGGCGGCGATGTTGTATTCCATGAACGGGGTTTCGCGGACCTGCTCGTTCGGCGTCACGGCAAAGCGTTGCAGCATCGCGGCGTACGCACCGCCGCCGAGCATCGTCACCGCGTAGAGCGCCGCGCCGGCGATGAGAAGGCGCCGCGAGCCACCGATCGCCGAGGTCACGGCCAGCGCCGCCCCGACCAGCGCGGCCACCATCAGCGCGAGCGCCGCGGGCATGCGCGCGTGCACGTCGGCGTAACTGGCGCCCTGGATGATGCCCGAGGCCGTCACGATCTCCTGCACTCGTCCCAGCCAGGCCCCGAGCGCCAGCACCAGGAAGAACGCCGCCGCCAGCCAGGTGAGGTGGCGGCGCGCCGTGTCGCCGACGGTGAGGCCGAACGGCGTCAGCGCCATCTGGCCGGACGCGACATAGAGCGCCGACGCTCCGACGGCCGCGAGCACGACGATCACCAGCGCGAGCCCGCGCACCAGCTCCAGCAGCGGCAAGGTAAACACATAGAACGCGGCGTCACGCGCCAGCACCGGGTCGTTCTTGCCGAACGGCACCTGGTGCCACCAGCTGAGGATCGTGAGCCACTGGCTCGAGGCATACGACGCCACCAGGAAGGCGGCGCCGGCGACGACGAGCATCACCAGCGGCCGGAGCTGGTCGCGCGTCGGCAGCGCGACCGTGAAGCCTTCGCGGGTGGTAAAGGCCAGCGGGGCGGGGGAAATCGAGGCGAGCGCCCGGCGGACGTTCAAGCCGAGCCAGGCGATCGTGACCACGAACGCGCCGGCCGCCAGCGCCGCTTTCGCGGTGAGCTCGGTGGCATAAATCGGACGGTAGCCGACTTCGCCAAACCACATCCAGTCGGTGAGAAAGTCCACCGCAGCGGGCAGCACGAAGAACAGGCCGCCAGCCAGTATCAGCAGGACGAATCGAAATGGCATAGGGGCATCTTAGAGCATAAGGTACGGTGCGTACGGTGCGTACGGTGCGTACGGTGCGTACGGTTCCAAATGTGCGTACAGTGCACGAGTGCCAAGTGCCAAGTGCCAAGTGCCGGGTGCCGGGTGCCAGGTGCCAGGTGCCAAAGGAATGTTGAGCGTGGACAGCGTCCGTTTGGATATTTGGCTGGATGTGGCCTGCGTGTTCAAGACGCGGTCGGAAGCGCAGAAGGCGTGCCGGCTGGGCAAAGTCAGCGTCAACGGCGCCACGGCCAAGGCGCACCGCGAGCTGCGCATCGGCGACGAGCTCCTCATCCAGCGTCCGCTCGGCCGCAAGCAGCTGCTGACCGTGCTCGGACTGGCCGACACCCACATTTCCAGGGCCGACGCCCGCCTGCTTTATCAGGACAACACGCCCATACCGACGCCGGAAGAGATCGAGCAGCGCAAGCTCGAACGCATTTATCGCGCGGTATCGGTGCCCACCGCCAAGCCCGGGCGAGACGAGCGCCGCGCCCGCCGCCGCATGAAGCAGGGCGAGTAATAGTGCGTACGGTGCGTACAGTTCCTAAAGTGCGTACGGTGCACTGGTGCCTAGAGTGCCTGACGTGTACGGGTGCATTCGTGGCACAATCAGCACTTCTTGGCACCCGAGCACTGTACGCACCCTTGGAACTGTACGCACTGTACGCACTATGAATAAGCGCCCGCATTCATCACTAGTTCTTGACGGCCCAGAGCGCGCGCCCGGCCGTGCGATGTTGCACGCCGTGGGTTTCACGCGGCAGGACTTCCAGAAATCACAAGTCGGTGTCTGCTCGACCTGGAGCCAGGTCACGCCCTGCAACGTCCACATCGACGTGCTAGCGCGCCACGCCGCCGAGGGGGTGTCGGGCGCCGGCGGCAAGCC
>JANOZI010000127.1:0-1958 GCA_031429375.1 Acidobacteriota bacterium
GCCGCGAGGGCGTCCATTCCGCATGCGCGCGGTGCGCCCGCGGCATGTGCGCCACGTCCGTCGAGTATTGCCCGCGGCCGGTGAGCCGTGCATGCGACGCGACGCGCCGGCCGGTCAAGAAGACTTCGACCGTCGTCGCCGAGGCCCGCGCCTCCACGCGCACATGGACGAGTTGATACGGCACGCTGTACCAGTTGTGGTCGACCTCGACGTGATAGTCGATGTTCACGCGACACGGCTTCCACGTCGCCAGCTCGTAGCGGCTCGCCGGCAGCGGGCGCAGCGCCGGCCGATCGAGTTGCTCGAAGAGCGCCCGCCGGCTCACGCCCACGATCTGCATCGGCCGGGCATTGACCGCGTCGAGGCACGTGCGGATGGCGACGTTCAAGTCCGCGTGGGTAAAGAAGGTCCGGTGGCGCAGGACCGCCAGGATCCATCGCTGCGCGATCTGCACGCTGACTTCGACTTTGGGTTTGTCTTGCGGATGCGCCGCGCGCGCCGGCAGCACAATCGCGCCATAGTGGGTGGCCAGGTCGGTATAGGTCCGGTTGATCTCGGGCTCGTAATAGTTCGCGGTCGTCACGCCGCTCTTCAAATTGTCCGGCACCCAGATCGTGGGACTCCCACCGAAGTACTCGACCATGCGCACGTGCGCGCCCACCCACGACGCCAGATCCTGACTCCGCGTGGCTTCCGCATAGATCAGGCCGCTCGCGCCGAGCACGCCGACGAAGAGTTCGACGAGGACGAGTTCGCCCGTCGTCGCGTCCACCAGCGACGGGCGCTTCCCGGAAAAATCGACAAACAGCTTCTCGCCGGCGCGATGCACCTGGCGCATCGACGGTTTGAGGACCCGCGCCCAGCGCCGATAGCGTTCACAAAACTGGCTGTAGGCAAAACCGGCCGGATGCGCGCCGCGATACTCCGTCCACAGCAGGTGCAGGGTGACCCCGGGCCGTTTGAGTTATTGGTGCAGGTGCGGCCACGCCGGCACGATCCGGTCCCGGCCGGCCGGGTCGGCCGGGCGCGCAAACAGGCGCGCCTCCAGGGCGGCATCGTCCAGGTCGTCGGGCACCGGCCAGGTCACGCCGGCGGCGGTGGCGCGGGCCAGATACGCCGACACCGTGCCTAACCCCACGGCACACGCTTGGGCGATCGCCCGGTGAGTCAGGCCGGCCTCGTATTTCAGCCGGAGTAATTCGCGGAGTCGTCTCATCAGTAGCCGTGGGGCTGCCATCCAGGGGGTCCCTCCTTGCGGGAAACCCCTCAGGATCGCGCACTACGCCCGATGAGTGTTCAGATCAGCCGGAATCGCTGTTCACGATCCCCGGAATCCGTGTTCACCATGACCGGAATCGGTGTTCACGATGGCCGGAATCCGTGTTCACGATGCCCGGAATCGGTGTTCACGTTGAAACGGAATGAGTGTTCACGATGGTCCGGAATACGCAGAAGTTCGTAGTGTTCACTCTCGAACTGAAGGAGAAGGTCCGACTCCATGCGTCTGGCCGCCGCCACTGAAGCCGCGGCAACGAAGCCGATTCGAAGTGGACAGCCCGCTGCGGAGAGGCGTTGATTCATCGCGATGTTGGTACTCTGCGTCGGGCCTGGATGGAAATACTGCCGCACTCGGCCCCGAAGCCCGTTCCGATTGGTCGCCATACCAATGTAGGCGATGTCCGAGGTGCCACGACGCCGCTGCTCGTACTCCCCGAGGAGCATGATGTAGGCACCTGGCAACGTCGGGAGCCCAGCCAGAACTTCGCGCTCACTAGTACAATTGAACGCCACCCACGAGCCGACGCCTCGATCTTGCAAGGAAGCTGAGTCCATCCCGGGTTCCTATCGTTCCACCAAAGCCGGCAGATTCCCACCGTGCAACACCTTGTATCGTTGCTTTAGTTCAATTTCACTATTCTTTGGATCATCGAGGACTGCCCAGCCGAATTCCAGCGCCC
>JANOZI010000128.1:0-3526 GCA_031429375.1 Acidobacteriota bacterium
CCCGCGTCAAACTCTGTACGGACTTCTGGGTACCATTCACAGAACGACGTCACCAAACCGCGCCGCCAGCATAAACCCCTTTTCATGCCACGGGGTGTGCGCAGTTCATGCCAAACTCTGTGGCCTATTCGTATCTCAAGGCCATGATCGGATCGATCCGGCTCGCGCGGCGCGCCGGGATCATTCCCGCTACCGTGGACACCACCGTCAACAACACCACGGTGGAAATGGCGATCCACGGATCGCCGGGCTGGATGCCGTACAGCTGCGACGACACGTAGCGGCCCAGGGCGATCGCCGAGGGAATGCCGACCGCCAGGCCGATCACCAGCAGCAACAGCACCTCTTTCATCACCAGCCAGACGAGGCCGTGCGGCTCGGCGCCAAGCGCCAGTCGAATGCCGAGCTCCTTGCGGCGGCGCGCGACGATGAAGGCCATGACGCCGTAGAGGCCGATCGAGGCCAGCAAGGTGGCGAGCAGGCCGAACCCGGCCGACAACATCGCGATCAGCCGATCGCTCAGCAGCGTTTCATCAAGCTGGCCCTGTAGCGTCTTCATCTCGAACACCGGCATGCCGGCGTCGAGCCGCTTGACCTCGCTGCGAACGAGGTTGAATGCGGCGCTCGACGCAGCGGTGGTGCGCAGGTAGAACGTCACGCCGCCGCGGCCCCAGTTCGGAATGAACACCTGGCGCCTGACGCCTTCGCGCGGCCCTTCGTAGAGGGAATCGGCGGCGACGCCGATGATCTCGATCGCGAGCTTCGCCTCCGGTCCCGTGCTAAAGCCGATGCGCCGGCCGACCGCGCTCTTCTCCCCGAAGAAATGCTTCGCGAACTTCTGGTTGACGATCGCGACGGTGGCGTCTTCTTTGGCATCGCCGCGCCTGAAGTCGCGTCCCTCGAGGACCTGGATGCCCATGGTCTCGAAATAACGCGGCGACAGCGAGTTCATGAAGGCCTGCATGTCTTCGCCGTCCTTGGCCTCGTGGCCCTCGACCGACATGCTGCTGTCCCATTCGTTACCCGCCAGGATCGACACCGCAGCCATCGCCACCGATTTCACACCGGGCGATGAGCCCAGCCGGTCGAGCAGCTCGTTGTAGAAGTTGATGCCCTGCTGATTCTCGTAGCCGCTGAGCGCGGGGTTCAGCTGGAACGTCAGCAAGTTGTCGAGCTTCACGCCGGTGTCGGTGGTCTGCAGGTTCTGCAGGCTGCGCACGAAGAGGCCGGCGCCAAACAGCAGCAGGAAGCTGAGCGCCACCTGCGCCGCGACCAGGCCCTTCCTGAGGAACAGCGAGCCGCCCGAACCCGCGACGGCGCCGACCGTGTCTTTCAGCGTGGCCCACTGATCGGGGTTGCTGGCGCGCAGCGCCGGCAGCAGGCCGAACACCACGCCGGTGACGAGCGTCAGGGTGAACGTGAAGAGCAGGATGCGCAGGTCGGGCGTCGGCTGGATCAGCAGCGGTTGATCGGACGGGATCAATCCGATCAACGCGCGCGTCAGCGCCATCGACAGCAGGATGCCGAACGCGCCGCCGATGACCGAGAGCAACACGCTTTCGGTCAGCAGCTGGCGGATCAACTGCCCGCGCGTGGCGCCGAGCGACAGCCGCACGGCGATCTCGCGCTGGCGCATGAAGCCGCGCGCAATCAGCAGATTCGCCACGTTCGCGCATGCGATCAACAGCACGAGACCGACCATCGCCATCAGCACCATTAGCGCGGTCGAGAAGTCGTTGCGCAGCGACGAATAGCCCATCGCGGCCTTCTCGACCCGCAGCTTGCCGGTCATGAACTGGTCGCGCTGGAACTGCGACCAGTCTTTTGCGCCCGGCAGCGTCATCTCGTGCTGACGGATCTGCGTGAACAGCCCCTGCAGCGGCGCCTGCGCGCTCTCGGCGGTGTAACCGGGCTTGAGCCGCGCGAACACCTGCACCCACCGGGTGCGCTCGTTCGACATCTGCACCCAGCTCCATTCGGGCACGACCGCCGGCTTCATCAGGATCGGGACGCGGATCTGCGGCGCACGCGCCGGGTCGATGCCGGCAAACCCTTCCGCCGACACGCCGACGATCGACATCGGAAAGTTGTTGACCAGGATCTTCTTGCCGAGCACCGCCGGGTCACGGTTGAAGCGCGTGTTCCAGTAGTGATGGCTGAGCACGACCACCGGATGGCCCTCGTAGACCTGATCGTCTTCCTGCGAGTTGAAGACGCGGCCGAGCGCCGGGCCCACGCCGAGCATGGTGAAGAAGTTGCCCGACACCATTTCGACCTGCACGCGCTCGGTCTGGTTATCGAAGCTGATCGACGCATCGGCGAGGCGCCGCGCCAGCACTTCGGAGAGCGGCTCGCCGCGCTTCCGGTACTCCTCGTAGATGGGGTAGGAGTGCATCCGCGAGCCCATGTTGCTGCCGCTATGCGGTCCTTGCTGGTAGAGCATCACCAGCTCATCCGGGTTCCTGACCGGGAGCTTGCGAAGCAGGATCTGGTCGATCAACGTGAAAATCGCCGTGTTCGCGCCGATTCCGAGGGCCAGCGACAGGATGGCCACGATGGAAAACAGCGGGCTGCGGAACAGTCCGCGCACGGCGAGCTTGAGGTCGTTACTCGGTAAGGTCACGGGGGGTTAGACGAGAACCACCCGCCCCGGGGTTGGGACGGGCGTTCCGATCTCAGATGGCAGATCTCAGATTTCAGATTTGGGGCGCCAACCGTGAACCTCCGCGCTCCGTCTCACGTATGAATCTAGAGTCGGAGGCCCAATGTCGTTTTTGAACCGTCTTTTTGGAAAGAGCGAGCCGCCCAAGCAGCGGGTCCAGGTTTGTGTGGAATGTGGCATGCCGGTGGCAGACCACAAGCAATGGTGCTCGATCCTGCAGGGCAAGATCGAAATGCAGCGCAAGGCCGCGGAACAAAAATCAGCCTAGGCCTCCGTGTAAAAACAACAGGCCGGCCGGCACGGGTGCGTACCGTGCGTACCGTTCCAAATGTGCGTACAGTGCGCTCAGTGCCACGTGCCTAGGGGCACCCTGCACCAATTAGCACCGTACGCACGTTAGGAACCGTACGCACTGTACGCACCTTATTCGGAGCGTAGCGCCTGCATCACATCCACCCGCGAAGCTCGCGCGGCGGGCATCAGCGACGCCAGAATGGCCGCGGCCACGAGAATCACCGCGGCGCCCAGCAGCGGCAGCGCCCCAGGCATCGTGATCTCGGTGAGATACGCCCGGATCATCTGCGCCAACAGCAGGCCGCCCACAATACCGGCGATCACGCCGGCCCCGGCAATGACCGCGCCTTGCATCAAGATGCCGGTCAGCAGGCTCGTTGGCGTCGAGCCAATCGCCAGCCGCACGCCGAACTCGCGCGTCCGCGCGCTCACCGAAAACGCCAGCACGCCCGCCACGCCGACCACCGCGATCAGTAATGCGACCCCGGCAAAGCCACCGAACACCAGCGCGTTGAGCCGATTCGGCGCCAGCACTTCGGCGCGCACGTCGTCGAGCGTCGCGGCGTGTTC
>JANOZI010000129.1:0-2962 GCA_031429375.1 Acidobacteriota bacterium
GGGCGATCCGCACGGTCGCCGGCGTCGGCGTCTGGACGGAGCTGCTCAACGGGTCGTCGGCACTGACGCCGCTGCCGGTCGACACCGTCGCGCCGGCGCCCACCGTTCCGGCGGCGGCCTTGATGGCGACGGTCAACGTCACAGTTTTCTCGACGGCGCTCACGGCGTTAAAGTGATCGACCGCCTTGTAAGTGAACGAGTCGGTGCCGAGGAAGCTCGAATCCGGCACGTAGCTGAACGAGCCGTCGGCACGCAAGATCAGCTGACCGCGCGAGACGTTGCTCACGAGTTGCGTATGCATGGGCGCGGTGTCTTCGACTTCGACGTCGTGGTCATTGGCGAGCACACCGGGCGCCGGCACATCGAGGGGCTGGTCGAGCAAGGCGGTAAACGCATCCGGTTCCGTGAACGGCGCGTCATTCACCTGGGCGATCTCGAGCTGCACGATCGCGGTGTTGCCGCTGTCGGTGCCGTCAAACGCCCTGTAGGAAAAGGCATCCGGGCCGGCGTAGTTGGCCACCGGCGTATAGCTGAAGCCGCCGTTTGCGCTCAGCGCCAGCAGGCCGTGCGCCGGAAGCGTCATGAGTTGCGCCTGCAGCAGGTTATTTTCGGCGTCGGAGTCGTTCGCGAGCAGGCCGGCCGCGGCGGGCACCGTCAACGTCGTGTCTTCAACGGCCGCGTAGAAGTTATTGACGGCGACCGGCGGGATGTTGCCGAAGCGCACGTCGAGCGACACCGTTGCGCTCGCGGTCAGCAGGCCGTCGCTGACGGTATAGATAAACGCGTCGGGGCCCTCATACACGCTGGCCGGCGTGTAGGTGACGGACCCGTCGGCATTGAGCACCACGGTCCCCTGGCTCGGCGCGCTGACGCCGACAACGCGCAACGTGTCGTTGACATCGGCATCGGTGTCATTGAAGGTCAGGCTGCCAGGACCGGACGCCTGGAAGGTGTGGCTGCCGCTCTTCGCCACCGCGGCGGAATCCGGCACGGCGATCGGGGCGCTGCCCGTGCTGATGATGATGTCTTCGAGGATCGGCGTCGTGGCCGGATCCGACGAGCTCATGCCGGCGCGGTACTGGATGTATCGCGAGCGCAGGCTGAGCGGGCCGGATCCGGCGACCGGGACGAACTCACTCCACGTCGTGTCCGGGGTTGGCGTCTCGCCGGTGCGCACGCTGATGGCAAGGTTGGCCGTGGCCGGCGTCTGCGCAGCCCACTGAATGCTCTTCCAGTCGACGGGCGAGGAGGCGTCAAAGACGCGCGAGTCGAACGTACCGGGCGTTGCCACGGGCGTCAGGCGCATCCAATCGACGAACACCACGCCCCCGCCCGGATTAAAGTCACTCGCCGCGACCGGCCGCATGGGACCGGCGACGGTGAAGGCGTGGCTGACGGCGAGAGCCCCGTCGATGTAGTAATCCACGCTCGAGGCCTTCCAATCGATGCGGTAGCGATGGAACTCGCCGAGCGGCGCCACGCCAATCGCGGTGTCCGCGAAGCCGTAGCCGCCGCCCATGTTGGTGCGGGCGAACAGCAGGCCACCGCTCAAGGTGCTGAACATGGCCCAGGGCTCGTCCGCCGAGGCGAAGGTCACCGCGAACCCGGCATGCTGGTACTGGTCCCCCGAGAAATTCGCGGCGAATTCCAGCGAGCGCGGCGCCGCGTAGATCGCAGACGGCGTGCTCGTCGAGGTTTCACCCGCGACGCACGCGCCGTTGGCGGCGGTCACGCAGGTGGCGACACGCGCGCCATCGACGAGGAGAATCCCATTCACGATGTTGGAGTAACCCGAGGCGTCCCAGGGCACTTCAATCCAGCCGCCATCCAGGGTGGGTCCGTTGAACTCGGCGCCGACCGTGGGCGCCAGGCTCACTTCGCCATCGGCGGTCTGCGACACGTAGGTGGCCGTCTTCGTGCCGGCGGCGAAGTCGGTCGAGGCGGTGTCGCGCAGGGTCGGGCCGGGCACGGTGAACGTCGGTGCGGCGACCGTGGCTGTGTTCCCCGAGGCGTCGGTCGAAGACACCAGTTGGTAGTAGGTGGTGTTCGGCGTCAGCCCGGCCAGGGCCACGGTGTGCTGCGTCTCGAAGGCACTCCTGGTGGCCGTCAGCGTGCCGGGCGGCAGATTGGCGAGGGTGGCGGTGAGGATCGCGGCATCGGTCCCGTAGTCGATGCGCGAGGTCGACGCCTCGTCGGTCGTCCACTTCACCGTCACGCGCGAGCTGTCGACCGTCGTGGCTTTCACGGCCGTGATCACCGGGGCGGCCAAGTCCTGGATGCTCTGGGCAAACACCACGTCCACCCAGTAGTTGGCGGCGCCGAAGGTCGCGTTCGGAAACGACATCGGATTCTCGTTGAGCACGGCGTTGCCGCCGATCGCACCCGAAGCCGGCGCGTGCAAGGGCGGGGAGTCGACTCCGCTGTTGGTGAAGTAGCCGCCGTCATACGCGTAGCCGCCGTTGTTGGCGTTATACGACGCGACATACGTGGTGTTGGCGGTAATCGGCAACGGGGACCCGAAGGTCACCTGTTGCCAACCGGTGGCCGTTTCGCTCGTAAACGTTGCGGAGCCAAGCAGCGTGCCGGTGCTGGTCCAGAGACGGCCGACGTGCGTGCCGGTGTTGTTCAGGCCCTTGTAAAACCGGATTCCGGTGATGAACCCATCGATGTCGCTCCGGAATTTCACACCGAGCTCCCACGAGTTGGTATCGGCCGCGCTGGCCGTGCCAGGAACGACTGACGGCCGCCACAGGCTCGTGCAGGGGCAGATCGGCTGCACGATCGTCACAGTGATGCCGTTGCCGGCGAACCCGAGGTTGGCACTGTCATCGATGGCGCGCGTGCGGATGTTCGCCGAGCCGAGCGCGCCGGGCGTCCACACGAAGCTCCAATTCGATGTCCCCTGCGCCGCCTGCCAGGACGCGCCGCCGTCGACGGACACTTCAACGCCGGCGACCTGGCC
>JANOZI010000130.1:0-1723 GCA_031429375.1 Acidobacteriota bacterium
GCCGTCGAATTCGAAGATGTCGAAGAACAGCTGGCCGTCCCGATCGAACGCCTTGTCGCCGATCATCAGGTTCACGTCGTAATCGAGATTGCCCCACGAGTTCGCCGTCCCGCTCGGCAGCCGCAGGTTGACACCGTCGTCGATCTCCTCGTTGCCGCGATCCAGGCCGCTGTAGATGTTGAGCATCGCCGCGTTACCCTTGTAGACGTTCTGCGCGGTGAAGCTGAACATGTGATCGTGGAACCAGTGCGTGCTCATCGTCTCGTGCCAGTCGCCGGGCACGTTCATGAGACCGCCCGCGTCAGTTGGGGAGCTGGCCATCGGATCGGTCGCATCAGTGTTCATGGTGGAGCACCCCGCGAGCACGACCGGCCAGTGGTAGTCGTAGTACTGGTTCGGGAAGAAGAACGCCCCGGTGAACCCGTCGTTCTCCGCCCCGTGGTGCCCGTTGTGCTCGTGCGTGGTGAGGGTGTGCCGGCCGAAACCGTTGTTCTGCCGCACGTCGGCCGGCAGGCCGTTGTGGTGACGGAAGAGGATCGGCTCGCCGTAGCGCGCCATCGCCAGCTTCGGCGGGACCGTCCCGTCGAACATCCACATGCTGTTCGACTGCTGCGTCGGCCACTTGTCGTGGAACCGCACCGGCAGGCCATAGGCGGGGTTGATGCCGGAATTCAGGCTCGGCGCGACCTGCGGGTTGTACCGGTAGTTTGTCGTTCCCGGCGTCGTGGTCGCCGAGATGGCGACCCCCGGCGGGAGCTCGGCGAACTTCTGGTGCGCCCAGACCGGCCCAGGCGGCCGTCCCTCGATCGGACCCATGCCGCCGCCGAGCAAGGGGTCGCAGGCGCGCTGCGTCGTGTTTGCCCACGCCGTCGGCGTGGGCGAGAGGCACGACACGGGATTGCGGGCAAGGACATCGAACCGCGGCATCGGCTGGGTGAAACCCTGGACGCCCCAGCGCGGGCTCGGCGGCGCTCCGGTCGGGCCGACCGCCGCGGAGAGGTTCTTCACAAATGGATTGAGCCCGCCGATCGGCGCCAGCATGCCGGCGGCGGTGAACAGTCCCATCTTTACCAACTCGCGCCGCGAGACGCGGCCCCAGGACAGCTCCCTCACGATCTCGGCGCGATTGCGCCGTGCGTGTTCCGCTTCGCGAAGGCGCGCCTTCGAAGCGTTACCCGGTAAATAAATGCGGCTCATGGGCGTTGTCTCCTGTAAGAGCTCTGCGGCACGCAGCCGAGACTCACCGTTTGATTTCGACGATCGCGAAGTTCCATTGATCGGTGGTCGGCGACGTCGCCTGCAGCGTCACCGTCCCGCCGGCGGCCGACGAGGTCCCCACCAGCGCCTGGGCCCACATCGTGTCGCCGCTCGGCGACAGGAACTCGTGAACCTTGACCTGACCGGCCGGGATCGTGCGGGCGACCGCGCGATCGAAATCGTTGCCAATCGCGTAGACCGCGGACCCGGCCGCCTGCGCGGCCAGGCTGACGGTCGGGGCGCCGGTCGCGGCGCGTGGGATTTTCGACCCGCCAATCCCGCACGCGCCCGTGAACGCCACGACAGTCAACGACTGATTCACAGGCTGGCCCATCGCGAGCGTGACCGACTGGGTGCTGGTCACCGTCACACTGGCGAGCGCGGCCGGCGCGGTCGCCGTCCAGATCTCCGAGACGCCGCGCGAAGCGGCCGCCCGAACGACCCTGGTCCAGGAGAGCCCCGCGCC
>JANOZI010000131.1:0-7533 GCA_031429375.1 Acidobacteriota bacterium
TCTCCACGGCACGTAACCGCCGAAGACGCCGGGCAACAAAAGGGTCCAGAGCAGACTGCGAATAGCCAGGCCCATAGACGACGCCGCAGGTGATACCGATTTCATAAGCCGGACCCTTCGGTAGGGTTGCAATCAGTTCTTTTAGAACAATTCAGGACTCCGTGACTGGTGGTCGGCGTCATCGGCGTCATCGGCGGGCGCAGCTCGGGCCGTGTCATCTGCGCCTAACGGTGAAGGTCGCCACGTAATCATCTGCTCGAACCGGTCGATTCGAGAGCGGTGAGGGCGCAAGACTCATTAACCTGATGACGTAGTCGCTGACCACCGTTTCGGCGGCGTCCGGTCGCGTGTGCAACTCCCGTTCGACCCGCGCGCCCGCCGGCGGCGTCACCGCGATCACGGCGGTGGCATCGCCTGCCGAGACGCATTGCACGTCACTCGGACACCGTGAGTCGGAGCGGACACCATCGAATCGAATCTCCAGGCCGTCCGCTAATCTCGCCGATCCTCCCTTACGCAGCTCGAACGCCTGCCCGAGCCCGATCTCACTCGGCCGAGTCGGATTACTCGCACAACCTGCGACAAGCACCAGCACTACCCACCCTAAGCACCCTGAGCACCCTAAGCACCCTAAGCACCCTAAGCACCCTAAGCACCTGAGGCACCCGAGCACTGTACGCACCATTGGCACTGTACGCACTGTACGCACCCTACTAGGCGATCGGGAGCGTCATGGCCACCCGTGTACCCTGACCGCGCTCCGAAGTGACCGTGATCGTCCCCTGGTTCGCTTCGACATTGCGCTTCGCAATCGTCAGCCCGAGACCGGTGCCGATCGCCTTGGTCGAGAAGTACGGCTCGAAGATCTTCGCGAGCGCGTCGGCATCCATGCCGACTCCGGTGTCGGTGACGCGCAGTTGCACCGTCTGGTCGGAATCCTGTGACGCGTCGACCGTCAACGTGCCGCCGCCGGGCATGGCGTGCAGGGCGTTCTCGATCACGTTGGTCAGCGCGCGGCCGATCAGCATGCGGTCGATCCGCAGGCGCGGCAGCGCCATCGGCACATCCGCCACCACGGCCACTCGCCCGGCCAGCCCCGAGCGATAGGGCTCGACCACCTCGCTTACCAGCTCGCCCAGGTTCGTCGCCACCGGCTTTGGCTCGGGGGACGAAGCAAAGCTCGAGAACTCCGACGAGATCTGGCGCAGCAGCCGCACCTGTCCGAGGATGTTCGAGACGCATTCGTCGATCACGCCGCCCATCGGCCGGCCCTGATCAATGTGCACCCGCCGCAGGTGCTCGGCGTTGAGCTGGATCGGCGTCAGCGGGTTCTTGATGTCGTGCGCGACCTGGCGCGCCATGTCGGCCCACGCCGCGAGCCGGTTGGTCCGCTCCAGCTCGGTGCGCTGGCGTTGCAGGTCGGCCGCCATGTGATTGAACGCTTCGACCAGCCGGCGCAATTCGTCGGATGAGGTCGCCAGCACCCGTGCATCGAGATCGCCGCGCGCGATCCGGCGGGTCGCGCGCATCAAGCGGTTGACCGGGTCGGCAATCCGCTCGGCCATGTAGTAGCCGATGCTGGCGCCCAGCATGATGAAGAGCAGGGCGGCCAGCAGCACGCGGCGGTCGAGCTCTTCGATCAGCTCCTGGGTTTCCTGTTGCCGCGACGTGAGCGGAACCGTCAGCACGGCTTCGCGGCCTTGCAGGTGAACCGGCGCGGCGGCGATCAGGTATTCAAGTCCGCCCACCGTTTCTCTCCCGAGATACGCAGGACGGCCGTTGAGCAGGATCTCGCGGAACGCGTCGCCTGGCGTCCGGCTCGGCAACAGGCCCGAGGCGAACAGGTTGCGCTCGCTCGACGCCAGCAAGTTGGCGCCGTCGAAGATGTTGACGTCCTGCGCAATGACGCGGCTCAGCCAGACCACGAGGTTGTCGTCGACCAGCGGCACCGCGGCTTGACCGCGCGCGCTGCCGAAATCTTCGACCACGCGGCTGGCGACGCTGGCAATGCGGGTGGCTTCCTTCTCGATGTCGTCGAACATCAACCCCGCGATGTACGCGCGCGACACCAGCGCGAGGGCGAGGACCGGAATAATAGCGGCCGCGACGAACGCGAGAAACAACTTGCGATAGAAACTGGCACGCACTTCGTCGAGCAGGGCACGGCCCGACGCCGGGGCCTGCGCCACGGCCAGGCTGAACAACATGCCGCCGGCAATGGTCACCACAAAGGCCACGAACGCCAGCGTGACGAGCTCGGCGATCGCCACGAGGTGGCCGAACAGGGTCTGCCGCGTCATGCCGAGCGCGTAGATGGCCGCGCGATCGTGCATCACGTAGACATCGAGGCGCGTCGACTCGTTGTCGATCGTCGCCCAGAACGGCGTGCGCGACGCGAACGCGCCGCGGAACACCGGTTCGGTCAGCGCCGGCGCCGTCGCCCCGGAGGTGTACAGCACGCGGCGGCTCCATCCATAGACGTAGAGCTCGACCGCGGCGCGCAGGCGCGGCTCGGGGCGCGCCTGGCCCGAGCGGATCAGGGCGACATACGGATTCTGCGCCGAGATGAACGACAGGTTGCCGTAATCGAGCATCGCGTGCACGACGATCGAACCCGCGCTGCGCCGGCCGTTCGGGCCATTGACGCAGAGCGCACGCCCGGCATGCAACAGCCGCCGTTCTTCCGAATAAAGCGGCGACACCTCTTCGAGGATCTCCCACGCGCACGCCGATTCGCTCCACGGCTGCGGCGGCCCTTCTTCCGGCAGCTTCATCGCAAAGCGGCTGACCATGGCGCCCGACACGTTGTGCAGCTCGACGCTGGACGTCATCCGCTGGCTTGCGAGGCTGGTCTGCGACCACACCAGGAACGCCGCATCCGTGGGCGGCGGGCCGGTCGGCGCCGGATCGCTCGCGCTCACCAGCTCGTCGAGGCCGGCGATGCGATCGATCTCGACGAGGGCCTGTTGCAGCTTGAGCCGCACGTCCTGCCGCTGATTCATCACTTCGGGGGCATAGCGCGACTGGACCAGCTGCCGCCGGGCGCGCGTCGCGGCATCGACCAGCGAGGGATAGAGCACGACCGACGGCAGCATCATCGCCAGGAAGGCCGCGAGCAGGCGCGAGGCCTGCGAGCTGTGACGCAGCGTCGCGCGATGGTGATGGATCACGAGCGCGGCGCCGACCGTAAACACCGCCGCGCCGAGCGACGGCCACAGCGGGGCGTACGCGCGGGCGATGTTGGGCCACCACAGAAATAGCGTCGGCAGCAGCCAGGCCATCACGCCGCGCAGCCGCCAGGCCGGACCCGATTGTGGAAAGGCCCACGGCGACCGCGCGAGCAGCAGCACCAGCACCGCGACGCCGATCACCGCGGCATTCAGGGCGAGCAGTCCGATCACCACCTGGAGGCGCAGCCAGTCGTCGCGGTCGATCGCAAACCGCAGGATGTCGATCGGCGCCTGTGAGATCTGCCCGCGCAGGAAGGCCTCGTACCAGATCAGCAGCGCGATCACGATCGAGCCCGCCGCAAACTGGGTCACCAGAAACAACGTCCCCGAGGCCGCGCCGTCCACCAGCAGGACCCCGATGCCGCGGCGATGCGCGGACCGCCACAACCCGAAGCTCGACACCGCCAGCGCCAGCAGGGCCGCGGCCAACATGCCGGTCAGCATGAAATCCACCGGCGACCCCAGGACCAGCGCAGACCAGGGCGTAAACGATGCCGAGGGTGTCAGCGGCGGCGACGCCAGATCGACGCGGCGCACCGCGATCCACAACACGGCGCGCGCCGCCACGAGCAGCAGCGCGATTGCCGCCGTCAGCCCGGCGGCGCCGGCGAGACTCCGCGTCACGCGCCGCCAATCGAGCAGCGGACCGGTGGCGAGCAGCAGCAGCACCGCGAGCAGGCCGAGCTCCGCGGCGGCACGCCGCTGCCGCATGCGGGCGCGGGCCTCGTGAAGGGTACTGTCGGGCACTTCGACGGCCGCGAGCGGCTCGCCGGTCGAGGACCGGACGATGAAGGCGCCGGGGCCGGCGTCGGCCGCGCCCTCGAACTGCAGCCGCAGCGGCGCCGGCGCAATGCTGGTTTCGAGCGAAAACGCGGTGCCGGCGGCGGCCGGTTGGCCGTCGCGGCCGAGTGAGGCCTCGGCGACCACCGCGCCGATGTGGCGGCTGGGGTCGGACGCATCGACCACCGGCTGCACGCGAATCAGCTGCAGACCCTGCGTGCTCTGCAGCAGGAACATCGACGCGGGACCGGTCAGCCGATCGTCCGGGACTTCTTCCGACCGTCCAACCCAGGCCAGCGGCTGGTTGTTGGCGGCGACAATCGTGACGGCGACGCGATTACCGCTCGCGGCCGCGCCCGCGGCCGCTTGATCAAAGAGTGTCCGCGTCGCGCCCGTATCGCCGCGTGCGGCCAGGCGGACGATTTCGGCGTCAAGCGTGATCGAGCGGACGGCTCGGTCGAGCCGATCACCAAGCTCGCGGAACTGGGCAGCGACCTCGGCGTAGAGACGGGCGCGCGACGCCGCCAGGTCGGCGCCGAGCCGGGCCCGCTCCAGCGCCTCGCCACCCAGCCAGATCGCGGCGGCGGCCAGTAAGCCGCCCACCACGAGGCGCCGCGCGGTTCGAGCGACAAAAGAGGGAACGGCCATCCGCCCTGCCATTGTAGAATGTCAGCTCTGCCCATACAGGATTCATGAGCGTCCCCGGCTCGCTGAAGTTCGCATTGAAGCGCGGCGCGCTCGTCACCGCCGCCAACTGGCCAATCGTCCTCGTGCAGTTTGTCGCCGATACGCTGTTCAAGACGCTGCTCGCCGTGCCGATCGTCGGCGGCGTCGTGCTCGTCGCGCTGGTGGCGGGCGGCGATCCGCTCGATCTGCTGCGCCGCGAACCCGGGCAGATCGTGTCGACCATGGTCGCCGTGTTGCTCGCGCAACCGGTGGCGCTCGCCGCCTTCCTCGGTGCGCTCGGGTTGATCCTGGTCGGCGGCTCGATCCTGATGTTTGCCGTCAAGGCGGGCAGCGTCACGGTGTTGCTGGCGGGCGACCGCGCCGCCCGCGCCATCGAGCAGCCGCCTCTCAGGATGGCAGCGCTCGAGCAGGCCAACCAGGCGTCGATCGAACGCTTCACCAACGGCATCCAGTCGCTGTTCGGGCGCTACTTGCGGCTGGGCGTCGGGCTGTCGATCGTCTATGCGTTATGCGCCGGCGGCTATGCCGCGCTCGTATTCGGCACGCCGTTATCGCAATCGCTCGACTGGCCGCTGCTCGTCGGCCTCGCCTCGCTCACGCTCATCATCGTGATCACGCTGGTCAACTTCGTCTATCTGCTGCTGCAGATCGTGGTGGCGACCGAAGACTGCGCGGTCCACGAAGCGATCCCGCACGTCGCCCGCCTGCTGCGGCGGCGCACGCGCGGCGTCGGCCAGGTGCTTGCGGCGATCCTTGCGCTGATGTTGATGGCGACCGGCGCGTCGATTCTCGCCACCGCGGCGCTGGGCTTGATCGCGTTTGTGCCCTTCGTGGGCCTGGCGGCGATCCCCCTCCAGGTCTTCGCGTGGCTCGTTCGCGGCGTGGTGTTTCAATTCATTGGCCTGACCGGAGTGGCAACCTATCTGCGCTTGCACCGCACCTTGCAGCATGCCGGCGTGCGAGCACCACAGGCCGACGGGCTTCAACAGGTGACGCGTGCCTGAATTGTCAATTGACTGATTGCCAATCGCGCGACTGTTTGGCGATTGACGATCGCGAATTCGGTGAATCGATTTGGCAATTCACGATTACACAATCACTCAACAGTCACTAAACCGGTCGATCGGCAATCATCCATGAGCCTTGCTCCTAAAGCCCTCTCAAACGCCGCCCTACGATTCCAGGAGTCCGCAATCCGCCGCACCGGCATTCTCGGCGCCGCGGTGCCGGGCTTGATCTCGTTCGCGGCGGGCTATCCCGCGCCGGAGATGTTTCCGTGGGAGGACCTGCAGGCCATTGCCGGCGACCTGCTGCGCAAGCACGACGGCAGCACGCTGCAATACGGCGCCACGCGCGGCTACCGGCCGTTGATCGAACACTTGATCGCGCATGGCCTCAAGGACCGTGGCATCAGCGCCGCGTTCGAGGACGTGGTGATTACCACCGGTTCGCAGCAAGGCCTCGACCTGGCCGGCCGCGTGCTGATCGATCCCGGCGACGTCGTGATCGTCGAGCTGCCGACTTACAGTGGGGCGATCGCGGCGTTCCATAATCTGCAGGCGGATCTCGCTGGCGTGCCGCAGGATGCCGAAGGCATTGATCTTCTCGCGCTGGACGCGGTCATGGCCCGCCTCGAGCGGGAAGGCCGCCGCGCCAAGTTCGTCTACGTGACGCCGAACTTTCAGAACCCGGCCGGGTTGCTGATGAGCGCGGCGCGGCGCCGCGACCTGTTGGCGGCGGCGCGGCGCCACGACCTGGTCATTGTCGAAGACGATCCCTACGGATCGATTTATTTCGAAGACAGCGCGACGGCCGAAGACACGCGTCCCATCAAGGCGGACGATGAGGATGGGCGGGTGGTCTATCTGGGCAGCTTCTCGAAGGTGCTCGTGCCGGGCTTCCGCGTGGCCTGGATGGTGGCGCCGGCGGCGATCGCGCAGAAGGTCGAGCTCGCCAAACAGGCCGCCGACCTGTGCAGCGGCGTCTTCGATCAGCGCGTCGTGCACGGCGCGCTCGATCGCGGCGTGATCCAGCGCATCGCACCCACGCTGCGGTCGCATTATCAATACAAGCGTACGGTGATGGAGCAGTCGCTGCAGGCCACCCTTGGCGGGCGCGTGAAATGGACCACGCCGCGCGGCGGCTTCTTCCTCTGGATCGAGCTGCCGCCGGGCGTGGACGACCTGGCGCTGTTCGAGCGCGCGCTGAAGCACAAGGTCAGCTTCGTGATCGGCAGCGCGTTTTTCGTGGACGGCGGCGGCCACCAGTTCGCCCGGTTGTCGTTTTCGGGCATCACGCCCGAGCAGATCGTCGAAGGGGTCGATCGGCTGTCGCACGCCATCGCGGGAGACTGATCGTGTCGGGCCGGCCGCGGTTATCCGCCGATTACGCCGATTGACGCAGGTTCCGCAGATTGCAAGCGTTCGCGGGCGGCGCGTAGCGCGACTGGAATTTCATCTGCGTAATCTGCGTAATCTGCGGACCTAAGGTAACGCAGGTGCGCCGGGGAACACGTCGAGCGGCACGAACGCCGGCTCGAAGCGGAGGCCGAATCCCTGCAGCTGGCCGTCACGGCTCACGGCGATCAGGCGCGGCAAGGTGAACCGCGCGGTCGTGCGGATGAACGGCTGTGAGCCGAGCTCGCCCGCGGCCTTGATCGGTGGCAACGCCTTCCCTGTCGCCGGCTCGAATCCCGAAATCTCGCTCGACACGAGCGGCACCATCACGGCGTCGGGCAGGCGCAGCGGCCCGGCGGCGGGGCGCGACGGCAACGTGGCCCGCCAGCGCAGGTTGCCGCTGCGGCGATCGACGGCGCGCAGCACGTTGTCGCGCGACG
>JANOZI010000132.1:0-1923 GCA_031429375.1 Acidobacteriota bacterium
TGCGCCGCGGTCGCGGCCTGCGTCGCTTCGGCGTCGGTCCAGGTGAAGCCGACGGCCGGCGCCGAGAGCAACAACCTGAGCACGTCGCGGCGTCTCATATGCTGCCCGCCTTTCGCAGAGCGGCGATCTGTTCGCTGGTCCGCATCGCCAGCGCCAGGATCGTCCACGTCACGTTCTTGTCCGGGTTGGTCACGAACGGCCCGCCGTCGGTGACGAACAGGTTCTTGCAGTCGTGCGCCTGGCAGTGGCTGTTCAGCACCGATGTCTTCGGATCGTGCCCCATGCGCACGCAGCCCACTTCGTGGATGATGCGGCCGCCCGGCTCGATGCCGTAGTCCTGCGCCGCCGTCGGCATTGGCGACAGCGGCGTGCCGCCCATTTCGTTGATGATCGAGCGGAAGGTCTCCTGCATGTGCTTGACCTGCTTGATTTCATGGTCAGCAAACTTCCAGTGGAAGCGCAGCACGGGGATGCCCCACCGATCCACGACGGTCGGATCGATCTCGCAGAAGGAATTTTCGTTCGGAATCATTTCGCCGCGGCCGGCAAAGCCGACCGTGGCGCCGTAGAAGCGGCGATAGTCGTCTTTCAACTTCTTGCCGTAGCCGCCGCCCGCCAGCATGCCGCCGCCGACCTCGGTACCGTTGTAGCGATGCACGCCGGTGAGCGTGCCGAAGCCGGGCATCCGCCGCCCGCCGCCGAGCTCGATGTGGTAGCCGCGCGGGAAATCGAGTTTCTTGTTGTCGCCCCACCACGGCATGAAGAGATGAGAGCCGCTGGCGCCGTCTTCGTTGTGCGGCACGCCGTTCATCATCTTCGGGATGAAGCCGCTGACGCTGGTGCCGGTGGTGTCGGTGAGGTACTTGCCGACCACGCCGCTGGAGTTGCCGAGGCCCTGCGGAAAGCGCGGCGACTTGGAGTTGAGCAGCAGCCGCGCGGTTTCGCACGCGCTCGCCGCCATCACGACGATGCGGGCGCGCGCATGGTTCTCGCGGCCCGTGGTCTTATCAACGTACGTCACGCCGGTGGCCAGCCCGTCGTCGCCGACCGTGACCTCGCGCGCCATCGCGTTGGCAACGATCGTGAGGCGGTTGGTGGCCAGCGCCGGCGGCAGCAGCACCGAGGGCGACGAGAAGTTCGCGTGCGCGGCGCAGCCGCGGCCGCACTGCCCGCAGTAATGACACGCCGGCCGGCCGTTCAAGGGCTGCGTCAGAATCGAGAGGCGGATCGGGATGCAGCGGATGTTCAACCGCTCCGACGCCTGCTTGATCAACAGTTCGTAGCAACGCGGCTTGGGCGGCGGCTGGAAAATGCCATCCGGATCGTTGGGCAAGCCTTCTTTCGATCCGAACAGGCCGATCATCGTGTCGATGCGGTCGTAGTACGGCTTCAAATCGTCGTACGAAATCGGCCAGTCGTCGCCGAGGCCGTCGAGGCTCTTGCGGCGGAAGTCGTCGGGGCCGAACCGGAGCGAGATGCGGCCCCAGTGATTGGTGCGCCCGCCGAGCATGCGCGTCCGGAACCAGTCGAACCGATCGCCGGGCGCAGACGTGTAGGGCTCGCCCTCGAGGGTCCAACCCCCCCAGCCCGCGTCGAACTCGCCGAACTGGCGCTCTGGAACGGGTAAGCCCCGCCTGGGGGACTGATACGGCCACGCCATCATCTTGGAGTCGCGGCGGGTGTCGAACATCACCCCGGCTTCGAGCATCAGGACGCTGGCGCCGGCCTCGGTCAGGACCTTGGCGGCCATGCCGCCGCCGGCCCCCGAGCCGATAATGACGACGTCGTGAATGGCGCGGTTGCGGATGATCTGCAAGCGGCGATTGTAGCCTGTAAAATGCCTCACACAGAACCACCCCTCGACTTGGCTCGGGGCAGGCAGAAACACTGAAACACAGAGTCTTTTGGGTCTTTTTGTGAAAA
>JANOZI010000133.1:0-6101 GCA_031429375.1 Acidobacteriota bacterium
CCGCCAGGCGAAGTCGCGTCGCCCGACTTCAACGGCGCCGCCATCAAGGCCGACGTCGCCACCATCGTCGGGTTCGCGCACCAGTCGCGCGTCGAGCGCGAAGTCGGCGCCGGC
Organism: Acidobacteriota bacterium; assembly: GCA_031429375.1. Taxonomy (GTDB): domain Bacteria; phylum Acidobacteriota; class Vicinamibacteria; order Vicinamibacterales; family UBA2999; genus 12-FULL-67-14b. The sequence goes on from JANOZI010000133.1 coordinate 115, forward strand.
CAGATGTGGGGACGCATCTCCGGCTTCTCGTCGAGCGAGCGCACGGTGGCGTGGGCGGCGGAGCAGTTTCGCAAGGCCGGCATCGGCGAGGTCGTGACGCAACCGATCGCGCAGGATGCCGGATCCGAATTGTGGCTGCCACGCTCGTGGCAGGTGCGGCTCCTCGCGGATCCGGCGTTCGGCGCCGGCAGCAGCGACGTGGTGCTCGAGTCGGCACTGCCCGTGTCTCCGTCCACCATCGCCACCGGGACGATGACGGCGCCGCTGGTTTACGTTGGCGCCGCAACGCCATCGGTGCTGCAGCACATCGACGTGACGGGCAAGATTGCCGTGCACTTGATCGTGCCGCAGGGCCACATGCTCTTCGAGCGCGGCGCGGTTGACACGCGGTCCGAGGCGCTGATGGCGCGCGGCGCGGCCGGCGTGTTCAACCTGGTCCGGCTGCCCGGCAACGAGCTGTCGCGGGACTTCAGCGACTGCGGCAACCCGTGTTTCAACATCGGCGGGCGTGACGGGCTGTTCCTGGAATCGTTGTTCGATCGCGCGGCGAAAGCCGGAGTACAAGATCAGCTGCGCGTGCAGATCGATCTGCAGACCCAGACATTCCGCGACCTGAAGGCAACCAACGCGGTGGCGGTCATTCCCGGCCGCAGCAGCGACGAAACGATCGTGCTCACCGCGCACGCCGACGGCTGGTTCGACGGCGCCGGCGACAACGGCGACGGCCTCGCGGTGCTGGTTGCGCTGGCCCGCCATTTCGCGAAGCCGGCCAACCGGCCGGCCCGGACGATCGTGCTCGTCGCCAGCGCCGGGCATCACACCCCCGGCATCAACGGGCCGCGCAGTTTCGTCGCCGCCAACCCCGCGCTCGCGTCGAAGGCGGTGATGCTAATCAACATCGAGCACGTCGCGCAGCGCAATTTCTCGCCGGCCCGGACGACCTCGGCAGACGGCTATCGCGAAGCGGTCGCCGACTCGTCCGAGGCGCCGATCGCGGTCGGAGTGACCGACGACTCGCCCCTGCTGCAGCAGCTCGTGGACGAGGGCCCCGCGCGCTATGGGGTGAACTTCATCTCGGAGCGGTCCACGTTCCAGAGCGGCGAGACCGGCGGCTGGGCGTCATTGAAAGCGGCGAAAGTGAGCGTGATGCAGGCGCCGCCGCTGTACCATACGACGGGCGAAGTGCTCGATGTCATCTCCGCTCCCGGGCTCGAACGGATCGCCCGGTTCCTCGCGTTTTTTGTAACTGCGGTCGCTCGCGCACCGCGTGAAAGGATCAACCCGTGAAACGGATTTTTGCCCTGGGAACACTCGTGATGGTGGGAACGCTGACAATGGCGGCGGGCGCCATGCAGCAGCCGGCGCCGGCGCCGTCGGTCGAAAACATTACCGTCGAGAAGGTGAAAGACAACCTGTTCGTGATGCGCGGCGGCGGCGGCAACAGCGCCGTGTTCGTCACCGCGAACGGCGTCACGCTGGTCGACACCAAGAACCCGGGATGGGGCCAGCCGCTGCTCGACAAGATCAAGACCGTCACCGACAAGCCAGTGACGACGGTAATCAATACGCACACCCACTACGATCACGTCAGCGGCAACGTCGCCCTGCCGGCCACCGTCGAAGTCATCGCGCACGAGAACACGGCGCGGCTGATGACACAGATGAATCCCGTGGCCGGAATCGGCGCGACGCCGAACGTGTTCAAAGACAACCCGGGTAAGGGCATGCCGAAGCGGACGTTCAAAGACAAGCTGACGATTGGCAAAGGCGCCGATCGGATCAACCTGTATTACTTCGGGCCTGCGCACACCGGCGGTGACGCGTTCGTCGAGTTCCCGGCCCATCGCATCATGCACGTCGGCGACACCTTCCCTAACAAGGGCCTGCCGATCATGGACAAGAACAACGGCGGCTCGGGCGTCGAGTACGCCAACACCGTGATGAAGGCCGTCAACGGCGTGAAGAACGTGGACGCGATCATCAACGGCCACACCCCGGCGCAGACGACACCCGCAGAGATGAGGCAGTTCGCCGAGTTCGTGCGCGAGTTCGTGGCGACGGTACAGGCCGGGAAGAAGGCCGGCAAGACGGTTGATGAGGTCGCGAAGGCGTGGGTGACGCCCGCGAAGTACACCGGCTTCTCGGCCGCGCCTCCGATCGAGCGCGTCCGCGCTTACGTGCAGGTCGTTTTTGACGAGACGAAGTAGGAATAACCAATAACAAATTGCGAATAACAAAAGGGGTCAACGCGACCTCTTTGTTATTCATAATTCTTTATTGGTTATTTCACTGGAGCTTCCATGCGAACCGCCCCACTGCTCATGGCCTGCCTGCTCTGGATCGGACCGGCAGCGGCCCTGGCCCAGACCCACACCATCGTCGCGCTCAGCCACAGCGATCACACGGCGTACGAGGTGGATCCTGCATCAGGAAAGATTCTCAATAAGTTCACCGCGGTGAACGAGCCGCACGAAGGCGTCGCCTCGGCAGACGGCAAAACGTTCTACGCGGCAGTGCCCAACGGGCCGCACGTCGTCGTGCTCGACGCCACCACGTTCAAGGAGAAGGGCAGGATCGAATCACCCTTCTTTCGATCGTCGCGGCCGAACGGATCGTCGTCGCCTCACGGCATCGCGCTCACGACCGATGGCAGCAAGCTGTATGTCGGCCTCGAAAACGCCGACATCCCCGGCATCGTCGTCTACGACACCAGGGCCGGCAAGGTGCTGCGCAAGATCGACGTCGTCTTGCGCGGTGGACATTTCCTGGCGATTCAGCCGAAGACCGACAAGCTCTATTACCCGATGCGCGAAGACAACCGCCTCGTGGTGATCGACACCAAGACGGATCAGATCGTCAAGGTCGTCCCGATCGAGGGCGGACCCGTCGGCGTCGGATTTGCGCCGAACGGTGACGTCTGGATTCACAACGACGGCGACGGCGCCGTGCACGTGATCGACGGCAAGACCGACACCGTCGTGAAGACCCTGAGGGGCCTGGGCATTGGCGCGGGCCGGATGGCGGTGTCGCCCGACGGCAAGTGGGCGGCGTCGACCCACGGCGGCTCTCAGGACGTTGCCATCATCGACGCGGTGAACAAGGAGGTCGTGGGCACGGTGACGATCGGCCGCGGTCCGGCGTTCCCGGTGTTCTCACCCGACGGCACGAAGCTGTACGTCATGAACTCGGGAGAAGGCGACGTGTGCGTGATCGATCCAAAGGCGATGAAGGTCGCCGCGCGATACAAGGTCGGCGTCAACCCGTTCGGCGGCGGCGTGCGTGTCCGGTAGCGTTCGCTAACGAGGAAGAGCGAACGCCAGATACTCTCCCGAATAATTCCCGCCGCTGATCGCCACCACGAGGTACTGCTTGCCGCCGGCAAGATACGTCATCGGCGATCCACTCTGCGGCGCGGGCATGTAGACGGCTCCGATCTGATTACCGGTCGCCTTGTCGTAGCCTCGCAACATCGCACCCCGCGGATGCTCCGGCGTCGTCGTGACTTGCGGATCGCCCATCACCACCAGCGTCTTCGTCGCCATCAACCCGATGCCCGATGTGCCTGGTTGGCCGGTCTTCGGAATGTTCAGGCCCTTGAGCGCAGGGTGGTTGCGCACGTTATCCGGCGTGTCGCCATGAGCGACCCTCCAGACGAGTTCGCCGCGATCAAGATTCACGGCGGCGATGGTCCCGTACGGCGGCTTGAGAATCGTCAAGCCGTCGACCGCAAGCCCGCCGAAGAGTCCTGGAGGAGTGGCCCCCGGCGCCGCCGCCGCCGCGGGCGCGGCCGCCGGCGCGGTCACTGCCGGACTTGCGCCTTGCGCGGCCGCGGTGGCTCGCGCCGCCTCGATCTGCGCGATCGCGCGCGGTGAATCGGCCGCGCAGCAATCGCCGGGGCCGATCACTTCGCGGAACTCGCGGCCTTCGATTCCTGACACGTAACGGATGTCCGAGAAGCCTTTGGGCGGCGGCGCCAGCGATGTCGCCGTGATGTTGACGTTGTTGGCCTGCGCGAACACCGTGTGCGTCTCGGGGTCGTACGCCACACCGGGCCAGTTGGTGCCGCCGATCGCGTTCCCCATGTTGATGGCGCCGAGGGTGCCGTTGACGTTGCCGAGCATCGGCGGGTTGTACATCCAGGTGCCCAACCGATAGCGCTTCATCTGCTCGATCGCCTGCGCCCGCAGCGCGGGGGTGAAGTCGATGAGGTCGTCCGGCAGCGTCAAGACGTTGCGTGAGTAGGCCGGCGGCTTCGTCGGGTACGGTTGGGTCGGGCTGGTCTTCTCGCCGGGGACGTCGCTTTGCGGAACGGGACGCTCCTCGATCGGCCACACCGGCTGGCCCGTGACTCGATCGAAGACGTAAAGGAAGCCCTGCTTGCCGGGAACCGCGACGGCCTTGATCGGTTTGCCATTCACGACGATGTCGGCAAGGATCGCGGCCGACGACATGTCGTAGTTCCACAGCGGGTGATGCACCAACTGGAAGTGCCACTTGCGCTGGCCGGTCTTCAGGTCGACGCAGACGATGCTTTCGGCGTAGAGGTTGTTGCCGGGCCGGTGTCCGCCGTAGTAATCGGAGGTCGGCGTCTCCACCGGCAGGTAGACGAGCCCGAGCTCTTCGTCGACGGTGATCTGCGTCCAGACCCCGACGTTGCCGTTGATGGCCCACGACTCGCCTTCCCACGTGTCGTTGCCGTACTCGCCTGGCCGGGGAATGGTGTTGAAGGTCCACAGCAGCTTGCCGGTGCGCACGTCGAATGCGCGCACCAGGCCCTTGGTGTTGTTGTGCGTCTCGACGGTCGCGCCCTCGCGGAACGACGAGCCGACGATGGCGACGTCCTTGACGATCGCCGGCGTGGCATGAAGGCCGATCTCGCCGTCTTCGAGATTGATCTGATCGCCGCGGCCCTTGACGGCGCCGACTTTGAGATCGCCGGCACCGGCGGTGCCGAAGCCCGGGATCATCGCGCCGTTTTTCGCGTTCAGCGCGACCAGGCGGTAGCCGGTCGTCACGTAGAGGATGCGCTCGTCGCCCTTGCCGTCGGTCCAGTACGACACGCCACGCCCCGACAACTGGCGCGGCGACACGCCGGCGCGCCGCCCCTCTCGAATGCTATGCGCCCAGATCAATTCGCCGGTGGCGCCGTCGAGTGCGACCACCGACCGGCGCGTGCCGCCGGTGGTGTAGAGCACGCCATTGACGGCGACCGGGGTGCCTTCGAGCTTATACTCCGGCCGCGGCCCGAGCTGGTCGGTCTTGAACCGCCAGGCGATCTCGAGCTTGCCGAAGTTGCCGGCATTGATCTGATCGAGCGGCGAGTACTTGGTGCCCTTGATGTCGGCGTTGTAGTAGGTCCAGTCGCCCCTGGCGGTCGACGGGAGGCCCGCCTGACCCGACGTGATCGATGACACCGAAAGCAAGAGAACCGCGAGCCCGCCGGCCAGCCTGGTCTTGGACATGGGCGGGATCAAATCACAGAAGGCCAGGAGTTACAAATCACAGGAGGCCAGGAGATCAGGAGACACATTTGTTGCTTGGGTGCCGCGGCGCGACGCGCTGCGTCTCGCAGAGAGGCGTCGCCTGGCGTGAGCGTTCGAGCGAGGCGAGGCAAGAAACAAACGTCAAATCGACTGTAGGCTACGCAGGCGCCGTGCGGGTTTAGACGTCCATCGCTCGAGCGCTTAATCCGCCGAAGGAGATTTGACCGCCGAGCGAGAGCGAACGCCGGTCGATGGCTCTCTGCGAGACGGCCTCAGCGAACTGGCACCCATAAAGGGGTGCCCTACGCAAAACTAGCGACTGCCCCGAGCCTCGTTACCGCCAGATCGAGGTTGCCGCCAGCGCGGCGCGCGCTCTCCACTTCACGTCGTCCACACCGCGGATCAAGAGCCATCCGCTCGTCGCGATCACCCCAGCGATCGCGAAGAGCGCAAAGAGCGCGACCCCAATGATCGCCTGGGAGCCGAGTGGCGGCCAGAGGTAGG
>JANOZI010000134.1:0-8951 GCA_031429375.1 Acidobacteriota bacterium
GGCTCCGAAGGAGCCGACTCCCACGAGCGGCGGCCTGTCCGCCGACCTGTCCGCCGTAGCGCCGCGGGCGCGAAGGTGGAAGCGCCGGAGGCGCGAAGGTGGAAAGCCGCGAGTCCCTCGCTACACCCGCCGTATCCTGACAAAGTTGGCGCCGCCTTTGTCGAGATCCGCCGAGGTGTTCACGAAGACGAGGGTGGCGTTTTCCGGTGCAGCCGATCGTTTCGCGGCGCTCTCGACCACGCGCGTGATCACCGTTTCGATGTCGCCCGACAGATCGCAGACCATCGGCACCACACCGCGCCACAGGCTCAGCCGGCGGGCCACCTCAGGGCGATCGGTGGCCGCCAGTATCGGCGCGTGCGGCCGGATCGCCGACAGCCGCTTCGCGGTCTTGCCTTCGCGCGTGACCGCGACAATCGCATGCGCTTCGGCCCGATCGGCCAGCATGACGGCGGCCTCGCCCAGCGCCCGCATGTGATTCACTTTCTGCACGCTGCCGCGGCGATCGATCCACGGCGGCGGCATCGATTCGGCGTCGCGGATGATCGCGTCGAGCACTTCGACCGAGCGCACCGGATAGAGGCCGGTCGCGGTTTCTCCCGACAACATGATCGCGTCGGCGCCGCCATCCACGGCGCCAGCCGCATCGCTCGCCTCCGCCCGCGTCGGCCGCGGCTCGAACCGCATCGATTCCAGCACCTGCGTGGCGACGATGGCCGGAATACCCCGGGCGCGCGCCTTGCTGAGAATCTCCTTCTGCACCCGCGGCACGCGCTCGAGCGGAATCTCGAGGCCGAGGTCGCCTCGCGCCACCATCACGGCGTCGCTGGCATCGAGAATCTCGTCGAGATGATCGAGCGCTTCCGGACGTTCCAGCTTCGCGACGATGACGACGCTGGGCTGGCCGGCCTCCAGAATCAAGGTCCGCGCCCGGGTGATATCGCCGGCCGACTGCACGAAGCTGAGCGCGATCATGTCGACGCCCAGGGCGAGGCCGAACGCGAGGTCGCTCCGATCCTTCTCGGTCATGTCCGAGCGGAGCGGCACGTGCGGCGCGTTGATGCCCTTGTGCTCACCCAGCTCCCCCCCGTCCACCACGCGGGTGTGAATCTCGCCGGCACTGGACGACTCCACCACGAGATCGATCTTGCCGTCGTCCAGCAACAGGTGATCGCCCTTCGACACGCGGGATGCCAGTTCACCGTAGGTAGTCGAGACGCGGCCGGGACGGCCGATGTCGTCGCCGATGGCGATCACCAGCGGGTCGCCGCCCCGCAACGCAATGGGCTTTCCGTCTTCCAGGCGCCCGGTGCGGATCTTCGGGCCGCTCAGATCCTGCAGGATCGCGACGTGCCGGTCGGCCCGTTGCGCGGCTTCGCGCACCTGGTGAAAGCGGCCGGCGTGATCAGACTGTGTGCCGTGCGAGAAGTTGAGCCGGATGATGTCGACGCCTGCGGCCATGAGCGCGTCGAGCACCGCCGGCTCGCTGGTGGCCGGGCCCACAGTGGCGATAATTTTGGTATGCCGCACGATCCCAGCTTATTCAGAACGCCAGCGCCTTGTCGACGACGGCGATCAGCGCTTCGGGAGTGAACGGCTTCGACAGGAACCCATCGCGGCTGGGATGGCGAAGAGCATCGTGCGCAAAGCCCGACATGAACACCACGCGCACACCCGGCGACAGCTTCCGCGCTTCGGCCGCCAGATCGTAGCCGTCCATGCTAGGCAGGACGATGTCGACGAGCATGAGCGTGATGTTCGGGCGGCTGTTGAGCGCGGTGAGGGCCGCCTGCGCACCGGCCGCCGTCACGACCTCTCGGCCCGCTCGCGTCAGGGTACGGGTGATGAGCTCGCGGACACCGGGCTCATCTTCAACGACCAACACCTGCACGCGCGGCGGCGGCACCGGGCCGGGCGGGGCCGGATTCAGGACGGGGCCGGCCCGAACCGCGGCGGCGGCGCTGACGACACTCGGCTCGGGAGGCGCCTCGGGGACAGCTCGCTCACGGTGTTGGCCTTCCACCGTGCGCAAGCGGGCGTCGACAGCGCGCGCCCGCAGCGTGGCGAGAACCGCCACGACGATGGCGACGATTGTGCCGATGACGAATCCGCCGAGCACGAGAGGCTCGATCCACATGACTGGCCGGCTAGGGCGGCATCACTGCGGCCCGACGGCGACGGCAGCGGCGGGCATCACGCCGGTGCTGCTGCGGTCACGTCCCGCGCGTTTTGCCTGATATAACGCGGCGTCGGCCCGCTCGATTAACCCCGTCATGCCGAGTTCGTCCACGCCCGCAGTGACCACGCCGATGCTGAGGGTGACCGGGATGGTCCGCTCACCCGCGACCATCGCGAGCGATCGCATCGACCGCCGGATCGAATCGGCGACGTGCTGGGCACCGGCGAGCGGCGTGTTGGGCAGCACGATCAGGAACTCGTCGCCGCCGTAGCGGCACCGCACGTCCGTACTCCGCACCAGGCGCGTCAACTGGGCGCCGACGGCGCGCAGCAAGTCGTCGCCGCGCAGGTGGCCCAGCTCGTCGTTGATGGTCTTGAAGTGATCGATGTCGAACATCAGGATCGACAGTGGCTGCCGCGAACGGCGCGCCAGGCTCAGCTCGCGCTGCAGCGCCTCCAGCCCGTAGCCACGGTTGACGCACCCGGTCAGGTGATCGCGCAACCCGTGTTCGCGGGTCTCGAGCAGCAGTTGGACGTTTCTCACCGAAATCGCGATCAGCCCCGCGGCGACACCGAGGGCCTTGCGGTGATTGCCGGCAACCGTGGCGCCGTCGTAAATACCCAGCACGCCCACCACCACGCCGCCGGCAACCATCGGGAAACACAATACGTCGGCGATCACGAGGCCCTCGAGGCTGGCCTCCTTCAGGGCCTCGTGCGAGAGCGTGCGATCGGCCATCACCTCGAGATCTTCCGGCGACCGCCCACCGCGCGCGCTGGTGTTGTGTGCGAACGTCTCCCACGCGTCGCCGCGCCGCGCCAGCACCCAGAACTCGCGCTCCTCGGTGAAGGCGGGCAGGTACCGCCACCACGCCTGCTGGAGCGTGGCGGGATCGAGCGCGTTCGACAATGCCTGGCTGAAGGCGACCAGCTGCTCCAGCTCCGCGGAGCGCTGCCGGGCCTGCGCGGCCTCAGCCGCGGCCAGCTTCGCCTCGGCCCGGGAGCGCTGCCGCTTGCGGGCCTCATGGAAGATGAAGACGCAGATGAAAATCGTCAACGCCGGCAACAAGTCGACCTCGTAGCGCTCCTGGACGTCCCGCGCCGCTTCCCAGGCGAAGCGCAGCGGCCGCTGAAACACCACGACGGTGCCGGCAATCAGGCCGACGACGAGCGACGTGTCGTCACGGGTGATGAGGCGCACGGTGATCTGGTCTGAAACCCCTCAGGGCAGACTACTCAACCTGCGCCTCCGGCAATGTGCAATCGGGAACAGCCGCGCTCAGCGCACGGCGGCGCACAACTCGTTGATGTGGGCCGCAGAAATCGCCAGGCCAACCCTAATGGTGGGTGTCATGCAGGTAACGGCCGGCCGCGCCAGTGTCAATCGGGACCCAGCTCATGAGCGTCAGCGTCCGACAAGATCGCTGAGCCTGAATCGGCGCGGCCGGCAGGCGGCCGCCCACCCTTCCGTTCCCCGCGTGGCGCTCTGGATGCGCCGCCAGATTTCATATCCGTCGGTGGTGGCCTCGATGGCGTAGCGGGTCCTGATGTAGTCGTCGATCGGACGCGCGTAATCGCGAAAATGCTTTTCGTCGACATCCCAGGTGTAGCCGTAGATCACGTATTTCGGCTGATGCTGGTCCAGCCGCGCGAGGATGCACGGGTACGCCTCCGGATCCTCGAACAACATGAAATCGGTTCGAGTGGGATTCGATCGATCGGTCAGGAAGTAGAACCCCGCCGCCCACGGCACCACGAACAGTTGATCGTCCGGCGCGGTATGTTCGGCGACGTAGCGAGCCACCCAGTCGATGCGCTGGGCCTCCAGGCCATGCGCGAGAACGCCGCGCCCGCGAGCGGCCTTCAGCGCGACGTTGTAGTTCTGGTATTCCCAGTCCGTCCTGAGGTAACCCTTCCGCAACAGCACGGCCTCGGGCCACAGCGTGATCACCATCGCGGCGGTGGCGACCGCCCATCGCGGACCGGGCACCAGCATCAATCCCCGCCAGCAGCAGAACGACAGGTACCCCAGCAGGATGAATGTCGGCTGCATGCTGAACAGAATGTGGGTCACGTCGGCGCGCGGCCACGCCTGTAGCAACGTCAGCAGGCCGGCGAGCGAGACCGCCAGCAACGCGTGCCCTGCTCGCGCGGCCTCGATGTGGCGGTGGCGACGACACCGGATCGCGAGCACGACGAGCGCGGCCAGCGCGAACGGGTAGAGCAGCAGCGGGAGGAAGATCACGAGACTGGTCCAGCTCTCGTAGACACCCGGCTCTGGAGTGTGGCCCTTGATCAGCAAAAGGATGGCGTTCAGCACGGAATTGATCGACGGAAACGGCAACGCGAATCGCTGCGGATACTGCGCCAGCGGATAGTAGATCCAGCTCTCGTACAAGTACGGACCGGCGCCCGCGAGCACCAGGTACAACAACGTCGGCACGATTGGTGCGCACAGGCCGGCCACGAACCGGAGGCTGCGGTTGACCCGGCCGCGAACATCGTGGTGAGGATCGAAGGCCCGCGAGAGCCAGATCGTCAGCAGCAGGGCCACCGCCGTGTAGGCGCCGACGTTTTGTTTGACGAGGACGGTGACCCCGGTGGCGACGCCGGCCCAGAGAAGCCACGCCGGCTGCGAGCGTTCGACGCTGCGCAGATAGCAGACGAGTGCGATCAGCGCGAAGAACGCCGCTTCCCACGAGTAGAAATTCGGCGCGACCAGAAACCAGCCCCACAGCGACGTCATGAGCGCGGCCGCGGCGGCGAACGGCCAGGACATCAGGTGCCGCGCGGCGACGAGCGTTGCGATCAGGATGCCGAGGCCAAGCGCCAGCACGGCCCAGCGCATCACCATCAGGTTGGTGCCGAACAGTTGAAACAGCCACGCCACGGTGTAATACGACGCGGGCGTGACGACCGTGAAGAAGTCGCGGTAGATCAACTCGCCGTGCATGATGCGGAGCGCCTGCGCCGCCTGCGAGCCTTCGTCGAGCAGGTTGGTGCTGCGATTGAAGTAGAGCAGCCAGAACCGCAACGCGGCCGCCGTGAGGATCAGCGTGCCGATCAACTCAACGCGCGCGCCATGAAGCCGTCTGACCAGTCTGCCCACGGACGATTCGCGATTATAGTCATGCCGTGTCGCACCCGTATCCGGCATTCGTTGCAAGCCGGTTGATGCTGATTCTTGCCGGCTACGTCTGCCTTACGTTGTTTCCCGCGCACCCGGTCGAATCCTGGCAAGGCCAGGCTTTCCTCGGTAACAACTGGATCGACGGCTGGGTGCGATGGGATTCGATGTGGTACGAAGCGATCGTCGACAGCCATCCACGCTTCTTGCCGGCCTACTTGTCGAGCGCGAACTTCTTTCCGTTCTACGCGTGGGTATCGTGGGTCGTCTCGCTGCCCTTGCGGGCGCTGCTGAACGCGGAGAGCGCGTTCTATATCGCCGGGCTTCTCGTATCGTCGGCGGCGTTCCTGCTCGGCCTGATCGCGGTGTATCGATTGGCCACGACGTTGGCGGGAAGGGATGTCGCCGCGCGCACGGTGTGGCTGATGGCGCTGTTCCCGTTCTCGTTCTTTTTGACCGCTGTATACGCCGACGCCCTTTACTTGTGCCTGGCGGCGTGGTCGCTCTACTTTGCCTACGCGACACGGTGGCGGCTCGCATGCACGCTGGCGGCGTGCGCGGCCATGACCCGCATTCCGGGATTCGCGCTGTTCCCGGCGCTGGTTCTCGAGTACCTCCGGCAGAATGATTTCAAGGTGGCGTCGCTCCACCCCACCACGCAAAGTCCGCGTGGCGGGGGCCCCGGTCTGCGGCGGGAATGGCCGTCGCTTGCCATCCTGGCGGTGGCGCCGGTGGTGTTGGGGACGTATTTCTTCATGCGCTACGGCGATCCGGTCGCGTTCCTCCACGCGCGGCAGGAAGGCTGGAAGCGCGCGGCCGGGTTCGCGGCGTTCAGCCGCGACTTCGACTACTTCTTCTCGGGTTCGATCTTTACGTATCGCACTGTCGCCGACTGGCTGAGGGAATTCGAGCCGACGCGAACCCTGCTGGGCTACTGGTACCTGCTGCTGCTGCCGGCGTCGCTCGCGCTCACGCTGTCTGCGGCGCGGACGCTTGGGGTCGGGCTGTCGGCGTGGGCGCTCGGTTCCGTCGTGATGTCGCTGCCCAACGGCCTCGACGGCGTCGGCCGGTTTACCTCGGTGCTGTTTCCGGTGTTCATCGCGCTCGCGATGGCGCTTCGCACGCGCGCCGCATTCGTGGCGGTCTGTGCGTTCTTCGTGCCGTTCCTGCTGCTGTTCTTTACTCAGTTCGCGCGCTGGCGAATGGTGCTGTGAGCCAGATGGCGATCGACCGGGAACCGCGCTGAGCGCAGCATTCCCCACTTCGCCAGCCGGAACGACGCGGCCGTGGCGAGGCAGCCGAAGCCGTATTGCACGCTACGCCGAAAGTTGATCGACGAGGCATCGGGCGCGTAGCTGGTCGGGCAGGACACTTCACCGATCTGAAACCCCAGCCAGGCGGTTTCCGCCAGCACTTCGTTGTCGAAGACGAAGTCATTCGAGTTGGCGTCCATCGGCAACGCCTCGAGCAGCTCGCGCGAGAACGCTCGATACCCGGTGTGGAATTCCGACACCTTCGTGCCGAGCAGCACGTTTCCCACCAACGTGAGGAGCCGGTTGGCCACGTAGCGCCACTTCGGCATCCCTCCCGCCAGCGCGCCGCCACCCAGGATGCGCGACGCAAGGACGCAGGAGTACACGCCGCTGCTGACGAGGCCCACCATCGCCGGAATCAGCTTTGGCGTGTATTGGTAATCCGGGTGGACCATCACCACGATGTCGGCGCCCTCGTCGAGCGCCAGCTGGTAGCAGGTCTTCTGATTGGCGCCGTAGCCCAGGTTGCGCGGATGCGCGTGCGCCATCACGCGATCGAGCCGCCGCGCCATCGCCAGCGTGTCATCCTGGCTGGCGTCGTCTACGACGATCACCAGGTCGACGACGTCGTGCGCCACGACTTCGCGCCAGGTCTTTTCGATCGTCTTTTGGGCGTTGTAGGCCGGCATCACCACGACGACCTTGGGCTTCACCACAGGCACCTATAATAGCGTCGTGAAGCCGGCTGGAACGCCTGCCCTGAGCGAGGATGGCTCGGCGTGACGAGCCGTCGGAGTCGAAGGGGAGCGCCGCTGCTTCGTACGCTGGAAGCCGCTGCGCTGCTGTTACTCGCCTATCAGCTTTACACGCTTGGGAGCCGCGTGTTGTGGCCGCTGCTGCACAACCCGCATGTGCTGCAGACCGATTTTCACTACTACTACGATGCGGCGGTTCGTTTCTCACACGATCGCAGCCGCTTGTACCTCGCCACCGACGATTACATCGCCGGCTTTGCGTATCCCCCGCTCGCGATCCTGCCGTTCCTGCTGTTGTCGCTTCTTCCGCTCGGGGCCGCGCTACTCGGCCTGACGCTGGTCTCGTACGGTGCGGTGATCGCCGCCGTCTTGTTGTGGTGCAAGTATCTGCGCGAACACGGGATTCCGATCGATGCAACAACCGCGCGCGCGGTCACCCTCATCGCGCTGGCGCTCGGGCCAACCTACATGAACGCGACCTTCGGCCAGGTCAATGCGCTCGTGCTCCTCAGTTGTGTCGCGTTCCTCACGCTGTCGGCGGTGCGCCCCATCGCCGCCGGGGTCCTGCTGGCGTGCGGGATGTGGCTGAAGCTCTATCCGATCGTGATGATCGCGGTGGGCGCATGGAGCCGGCAGAAATGGCGGGGCATTGCGATCGCCGGCATAGCCGCTGTCGTTCTGATGGCGATTGCGCTGCCGATCGTTCCTCTGTCGGCACACCGCAGCTTTTTGTTCGAGGTGCTTCCCGCGCGCATCGACAAGACGGCCATTCACATCCTCAATCAATCGCTGGTGGCGTTCCTGGAACGTTTTCAAGTGCCCCCCGACCGCTACCTGCAGTGGAGCGGCGAGCAGGCGATCACTGTCGGCGACGCCATCCGCGCGGTCAACTGGGGATTCAGCATCGTCGTGCTGTTTTACCTGTGGTGGCGCGCCGAGGCCGGCTTCCGTCTCTCGCTGGTCGCCAGCGACGCCGTGGTCATGGCCGTACTCGCGATGGTCGCGCCCCTCGGTTGGGGGCACACCTACATGCTGGTGTTACCGCTCGTGATCTTCCGTCTCGTGCTGCTCGATCGCACCAGCCCGGCGCGCGCGGTGGTCGTGTTCTGCTGCGTGGCAGCGTTGATGGTCCCGGCCGGCCGGCTGTTTTCCTTTGCGAACCACTGGCCGGATTGGCTGCAGAATCTCTTGTACTCGCGCTACCTGTTGGCGACGGCGATACTGGCGGTCTTGAGCGTCGGCCCTGAGGGCGAGCGCCGTCATGGTGAAGAGCGCCGCGCCGCCTGAACCCAGCGTCGCGCGCCGACGTTGATCAGGATTACGCAGATTACGCAGATTCTTTAGTTCACCGATTGAACGCTGGCGCGCGCTCGCATTTTATTGAGAGGCCCGTGGGCGCTTGGGAAACCAGTGGCGCCCACGCTACGCAGTCAGAGGCCGAGATCGAGAGAGTCCTGGTCAGTACAAACTGTGAATGGGCGTCCCCAATTCTCTCAAAATTGAAAACTCATCTCGTCGCAGAGCAAAGCCCAAACTGCGAGATTAACTACACTACGCCAAAAGAGTGTTACAAAAGATTGTTAAACAAAAGGGGCGAGCTATCGCTCGCTGCTGATTAAAAAAAAAGACGAAAAAAGA
>JANOZI010000135.1:0-4025 GCA_031429375.1 Acidobacteriota bacterium
CGCGCGAGCCTGCGGCATTCAAGACGCTCGTCGAGAAAGCCAAAGCCGCCACGGCGGCGTAACGGTGTCAGACACCACGGCAGATTTTTGCGATCTGCCGTGGGTTGGCATCCAATTCTTCACAGCTCGCACAATCTGCCTTGGTGTCTGACACCGTATGAGCATCGATCCCTCCATCGGTCCGGATCGGGCGCGGGAACTGTTCCGCGTCGAGCTGGCCGATGTGCGTACCGACGCGGAGCTGCAGGCGCTGCGCACGCGGTGGGTCGGCCGCAAGGGCAGCTGGGTCGCCGCGTTCATGGACGCACTGGCGACGGCGACACCTGAACAGAAGAAAGCCGTCGGCCGCGGCGCCAACGAGCTGAAGAAGGAAGTGGAAGCGGCGATCGCGGAGCGTGAGGCCGCGCTCGCGGCGACCCGGCGCCCGCCCAACGCCGTTGACATCACGCTGCCGGGCCGCGCCCCCGTGCTCGGTCACCGCCATCCGCTCAGCCTGGTGCGCGACGAGGTCATCGAGATCTTCACGCGGCTCGGCTACCAGGTGCTCGAAGGGCCCGAAGTCGAAGACGATTATCACAACTTCGAAGCGCTCAACATGCCGGCGGAACATCCCGCGCGCGACATGCAGGACACGTTGTATCTGCAGGAGCCGGCCGTGATCGCGGCGCCCGCCTCCGCCACGGACCCCGGCCAGTCTCACCGAAGCCGCGTGAGCGGCGAAGGCGGAGCGAAACCGTCCGGACTCGGCACGCTCCTCAGAACCCACACGAGCGCGATGCAGATCCGGCACATGGAGAACCACCCGCCGCCGGTGCGACTCGTGGCGATCGGCCCGGTGTACCGCCGCGATAATCTCGACTACACCCACACGCCGATGTTCCACCAGGTCGAAGGGCTCGTCGTCGGCAAAGGCATCACGCTGGCGGATCTCAAGGGCACCGTGAGCGCAATGGCACAGGCCCTGTTCGGTGACGCCGAAGTCCGGTTCCGCCCGAGTTTCTTCCCCTACACGGAACCGAGCGCCGAAGTCGACATCCGGTGCTTCAAGTGCAAAGGCGCCGGCTGCCCGCTCTGTAAGCGCACCGGCTGGATCGAGATCCTCGGCAGCGGCATGGTGCATCCCGCGGTGTTCGAAGCGGTCGGCTACAACTCCGACGAGGTCACCGGCTTCGCGTTCGGCATGGGCGTGGAGCGCGTCGCGCAGTTGAAGTGGGGCGTGGACGACATCCGCCTGTTCTATGAAAACGACTTACGCTTCCTGGAGCAGTTCGGGCTATGAAGGTCCTGCTGTCCTGGATCCGCGAGTTCGTCGACGTGACCGCTTCGGCTGAAGACATCGGCAAGCTGATGTCGGTGCGCGGCCTCGCGCTCGAGAGCCTGGAAGTCATACGGCCTGCCCTGAGCGAGTCGCGGCCCCAGCCTGACGGCGACCATGGCGAGTCGAAGGGCGATGACGTCGTGATGGACTTCGAGGTCACCGCCAATCGGCCGGACTGTTTGTCGATGATTGGCATCGCGCGCGAGATTGCGACCGCGTACCAATTGCCATTGAAGATCGCGGACCCAACCGTGTCTACCGCTGACCTGAAGGTCCGCGCTACACCGCAGGGACAGGGAGCGCGGAACTTTAGTTCCGCGATTGATCCGGCCATTTCAGTCACGATCGACGACACCGATCTGTGCGGGCGGTACGTCGCGGCGGTTGCGGATGTGACCGTTGGCCCATCGCCGCAGTGGATGCAGGACCGCCTGACGGCATGCGGCATCCGTCCGATCAGCAACGTCGTCGACGTCACCAATTACGTGCTGCTCGAGCTCGGGCAGCCGATGCACGCGTTCGATCTGGATAAGCTCGCCGGCCGCACAATAGTCGTGCGTCGCGCCCGCGCCGGCGAATCGCTCAGGACCCTCGACGGCAAGATGCGCGCGCTGACCCCGGACATGCTGGTGATTGCCGACGCCGAACGCGCCCAGGCCATTGGCGGCGTGATGGGCGGCGCGGACTCGGAGGTCTCGCCGGGCACCACGCGCATCGTCTTCGAAGCGGCGTGGTTCCAGCCCTCGTCGGTGCGCGCCACCAGCAAGAAGCTGGGATTGAAAACGGAAGCGTCAACCCGCTTCGAGCGCGGCATGGATTTGACCGCGCCGGGCCGCGCCACCGCGCGCGCGTGCGAGTTGCTCGAACAGATCAAAGCCGGTTCGTACACCGCACCATTCGTCGACGTCTACCCGAAGACGCACGTCACACAGGTGAAGCTCGAGCGGCGCCGGATCCCCGGACTCCTTGGCATGGACGTGCCCGACCAGGAGGTCGAGCGGATTCTCACGTCGCTCGGGTTCGCAGCGGCACCCCATAAAGGGGTGCCCTACGAAGGCTGGAGCGTCACGGCGCCGGGCTGGCGCGTGGACATCCACCGGCAGGTCGACCTGATCGAAGAAGTGGGCCGGCACTACGGCTTCGAACATCTCCCGACGACGTTCCCGGGGGTGCAGCAGGCGCCGCCGCCCTCGGACCCGCGCCTCGCACGCGATCGACGCATCCGCACCGCGGCGCTCGCCATGGGCTTCTCAGAGGCGATCACGTTCGCGTTCATCGAAGCCGCCGCCGCCGAGCCATTCCGTGGTGACAGCGCGCCGGTTGCGCTGGCCAACCCGCTCTCCGAGAAGTTTGTGGTGATGCGTCCGAGCCTGCTGCCCGGACTGATCGATGCGGTCAGCCACAACCGGCGACACGGACGGCGCGACGTTCGCCTGTTCGAGATTGGCACGCGCTTCGCGACGACGGGCGAGAGCCGCGGCATCGGCCTGGCGTGGACGGGCCTGGCGACCGCCGACCACTGGAGCGGCGCCCGGCGCGACGCCGACTTCGCCGACATCAAGGGCGTCGTCGAGCAGCTGGCGGCTTCGTCGCTGGTCGCTCCAACCTTCACCGAGGCCACGGCCACATACCTGGTCCCCGGCCGCGCCGCCCACATCGTGGTGAACGGGCGCGTCGTCGGTCAGTTCGGCCAGCTTGACGCGGCGGCCGGCGCGCGTCGCGATCTGCCTGCCGGCGACCCGGTGTACGTGGCAGAGATCGATCTCGATGGGGTGACGGCCGAGGCGCCAACCGAGACGTTGCGGGCCGTGCCGCTGCCGAAGTACCCGGCCGTGGTACGGGACGTCTCGATTCTCGTCGACGACGCCTTGTCTGCCGAGACGGTTCGTGGCACCATTCGTTCGGCTGCGCCGGTCACCTTGATCCAGGTACGCGAGTTCGATCGTTACCAGGGCAAAGGCATTCCCGATGGCAAGGTCAGCCTCTCGTTGCGGCTGACGTTCCAGTCGGCCGACCGGACGCTGACCGACGAGGACGTGCAGGCAGGCATGCAGCGCATCATCGACGCACTCATCACAGACTTGAACGCAGTACAGAGGTGACGGATGGCGACCAAGACGACGACCGCGGGACTCGAACCGATCGACCGGCTCGAAGAGAAAATCAAATTGCTCGTCAACACGATCGTGCGCCTCAAGGGCGAGCAGACCCGCGTCGCGGAAGACAACACCAGGCTGAAAGGCGAAATCGAGACGCTCAAGGCGCGCATCACGTCGGCCGAAAGCGCGGGCGCCGAGGTCACCAGCCTGCGCGAGGAGCGCGACCTGATCCGCTCGCGCGTCTCGGACATGCTCACACAGCTTGACGGCTTGAATCTCTGAGCATGGCCGAGCCCCGAGTCGTCCTGGTCGAGGTGCACGGGCAGAAGTACCCGATCCGCACGCTGCTGGAGCCTCAGTACGTCGAAGAACTGGCGGCCTTCGTCGAAGAGCGCATGCGCCTGGCCGCCAACGTTTCCCCGTCGAGCGACATCGTCGGCCTGGCGATTCTCGCGGCGCTCAACATCACTGACGAGTTCTTCCGGACCCGGAGCGAGCTCACCGGCAACACCGGCACGCTGGTGGCCCGGACCGCGGAGCTCGAAAAGATCGTCGATCAGGCGCTCGCGCTCGCGGAATAGTTCAAATTTCCAAGCCCGCCAGCCTCC
>JANOZI010000136.1:0-2304 GCA_031429375.1 Acidobacteriota bacterium
GCGGGCCACCGCGCGCGACGCCGAATACGGCGAACGTCAACGGGCCTGGATGGCGGCGCGAAAGCGTTGATCGTCGACGACGACACCCGCGAATGTCTCGCGATCGAGGTCGACCGATCCTCCTGGCGCGCGCGTCGTGCGAGTGCGCGAGCGGCTCGCGGCCACGGTCGGCCTCCCGAAGCGCATCGTGCTCGAGTCGCCGTGCCCTCGATTTGCGCCCTACCGATTATGCGGGACGGCCACGGTCGTCGTGCCGGTGGACGCATTGCCGGCGGCGTCCTTTGCCGTAATCGTAATCGTGTAGGTGCGGCCGCTGCCGGTGCCGGCACGCTCAGCGCGTAGGCTCACGCCGTGCGCGCCGGCGATGGTCCAATCGGGTGCGGTGTCGCCGTCGCCCGTGCCATTGACGGGCTCATTACTCGCGATGCTGGTCACCGACCACGTCACGGCCGTGCAGTTGTCCGTGACCTGGGCGGTGATCGAGACGGGCGTCATCTTGTGATTCGGTGCCCCGAGGGTGTTCGGCGTCGCGCTGACGGACGCGATCACTGGCGCCATCTTGTCAGGCGAGCATTGCGCACCACCCGGGCCGGAGGGCGCTTGCTCCCTGGTGGCGGGCGGTCTGGTCTTGTATTTGGGCTTGCCTTGCTCAGCCGCGGCGGAACCCGCCATCGCTAATGCCAGGATGAGGACGTACGGTGTGTGTCGCAAGATCAGTCTCTCCTCAACGGCCGAAACGGGGCCGCATCTTTCGATGATACGCGCGCGGCAACACGCGCGGCGAATTACCGTTAGCTCGGCCGCACCGTTGAAGAGCTGGGCGACTTTGGGCAACGGTGGTCATGCGGTCGTTCCGCTCGGACCAGACTGCTCACACCGCGATCATAACCAATTGCCCGGGAAAGACCTGGCTCTGCTCGAATGGGGATGGAATTAGAATCGCACGGCATGACCGCCACGCCTCGCCTTGCCGCCGCGTGCCTCACCATTCTGCTCGGCAGCGCCGCCGCCGCTCAGCAGACGCCACCGGCCATCACCACTGCTGCGGTCACTCCCGGCGAGCTTTTCGTCGAGCCGCCGACGTTGATCAACCTGGGCTTCGAGTGGCGGATCGACGGCGATGCCAATCGCAACGCCACGGTTGAGGTGTCGTACCGGAAGGCCGGCGAGCGTGCCTGGCAGGCAGGCATGCCGCTGTTGCGCCTGCAGCACGAGCGAGTCGTGCAGCCGAACGTGTTCAACCTCGTGTCGCCGAACATGTTCGCCGGCAGCATCCTCGACCTCGAGCCCGACACCGCGTACGAGACGCGCTTCGTGATGACCGATCCGGACGGCGTGAGCGGCCCGGCCGCCAATGCGACCAGGACGATCACCGTCCGGACTCGTCCCGAGCCGAAGCCGGCCGAGGGCGGCAAGGTTTATCACGTCTATCCGGTCGGCCACACCGGTTCCAAGACTGAACCGGCGTTCACCGGCATCATGTGCGCCTACAACTATTACTGCGGCGCCGGAGACACCGCGCCGGGCGGACGGCCGCGCGTGAAGCCGGGCGACGTCATCCTGGTCCACGCCGGCGCCTACGCTTATCGATACGAGCTCTACGCCAACCAGACCACCATCAACGCCACCACGACGTTCGAGGGGACCTACTACCTGACCGCCGACGGCACGGCCGACAAGCCGATCGTGATCAAGGCGGCGGGTGACGGCGAGGTCATCCTCGACGGCCGCGGCAACTTCAATCTGTTCAATGTCAAAGCTGCCGACTACAACTACTTCGAAGGAATCACGTTCAAGAACACCAGTATCGCCATATGGGCGGGGACGCAGTTCATCGCCGGTTCCAGGGGCCTAACGGTCAAGCGCTGCCGCTTCGAACAGGTCGGCATGGGCGTGTTTTCAAACTACTCGGGCTCGAGCAACTTCTACATCGCGGACAGCACGTTCCTCGGCCGGAACGATTCGAAGCACTTGATCGGATGGAACGGTGCGTTCTGGGAGCAGTTCAACGGCGTCGAGGGCCAGGCGTTTCCTCCCATCATGGCGTCGTACACCGCCATCAGGCTCTACGGCCCCGGCCACGTCGTGGCACACAACTACGTGGCGGACTTTCATGACGGCATCGACACCGAGATGTACGGCATGCCCGATGGCTCGCATGCCAACGAAGGCCCCGAGTATCCCCCGCGCGAGTACTGGGATCGCCGGCCGGTGGCGATCGACATCTACAACAACTACATCAGCAACGCGCACGACAACTCGATCGAGATGGACGGCAGCATGCACAACATCCGCCTGATGCGG
>JANOZI010000137.1:0-9096 GCA_031429375.1 Acidobacteriota bacterium
GCTGGGCGCCGAACCGACGGCCGTCCGAATCTTGCCGCCGAGGCCCATCGACCCGCGCGGATCCGGATCGCTCAAATAGAGAATGTTGAAGCCGTTGCGCTCGTGCACGTAGAACAAGCCGGTGCGCGGCGAGAACGCCGCCGGCGGCCAGTTGGTGACGCCGCCTTCAACCGGCGACACGAGCGACCCCGGAATGATCGCGGATTTGTCGAGGTCGGGCTCCACCACGCCGGTCGGGCGCTGCGCCTTGGCCCAGTTGGTGGCGGTGCCGTACTTGGCCGTCACGATGTGCTCGCCGGTCACCCGGTCAACGGTATAGAAATAGCCGTTGCGTGACGCCGTGGACACCAGCTTTCGCGGCCGGCCGTTGATGGTTCCATCAATCAGGATCGGCGTCTGCGCCGAGTCCCAGTCGTGGGTATCGTGCGCCGACGTCTGGAAGTACCACGCCATTTTTCCGGTGTCGACGTGCACCGCGACGAGCGAGCAGGTGAAGAGGTTGTCGCCCTTGCGAGACACACCGGTATACGCGGGCGTGGGATTGCCGGTGCCGAAGATATAGAGACGGGTCTCGGGGTCGTACACGCCAGGCACCCAGGCCTGGCCGCCGCCGTGGCGCGCCGCCTCGAGACTCGGCCACGTCTCGAGCCCTGGATCGCCGGCCTTCATCGGCACCATGTAGGTCTTCCATTCGAGCTTCCCGCTCTCGGCGTTGAACGACTGGAGGAATCCCGGCATGTCGAGATCGTTTCCGGTTCCGACAATGACGTGGTTGTCGACAATGACGGGCGCCGGGGTGGAGAAATACTGCTCGTCGAAGTCGGCGATCTCGACGTTCCATCGCTCCTTGCCGGTCTTCGCATCGACCGACACCAGGTAGTTGTCCGGCGTTTCGAAGAACAGGGCGTTGCGCCAGATCGCGGCGCCGCGATTGCCGATGTGCGTGCCGCCTCGCGTTTTCCAGAAGTAGCGCCACAGCTCGCGGCCGTCGTTGGCATCGATGGCCCACACGTGATCCGGGGCCGTGACGTACAGGATGCCGTTGACCTGGAGGATCGAGCCCTTGATCGTGGCCGCGCCGGTCTCGAGTGCCTCTGTGCCGTGACCGCCGATGGTGATCGGCGCCGCCTCACCGCCTCGCCCTCGGCCGCCGCCCGGACCCGTAGCGACCCTGCTGGTCCACGCCAGCGTCAGGTTCCTGACCGTCGTTCGGTTGACCTGGGTGAGCGAGCTGAACCGGCGCCCGGTGTAGTCGCCGGAGTAGGTCGGCCAGGACTCGCCGAGCGGTTTGAGGAGCGATGCCGGATCGACGCCCGTCTGTTGGGGGGCGGGCGCTTGCGCTGCCAGCATCACCGGAGCCAATGCCGCCGCGACAGCGAAGAGCAGTCTTGTGATTTTCATTTCAGGGTCACCAGGTATGCCGTGACGTTGTGCATGTCGCGGTCGGTATAGGTCTGCAGCATCGACTTGTGCGCGGCCAGCGGATCCGTGATTTCGACTCTTGGGATGTCGCCGGCGCGGCGGAACGTCCGCCGCGTACCGTCGGCGAGGATGAGCGTGACGCTGAAGTCGTCGATGCGATCGAGCCGGCCCTCCACCATCGCGCCGCCGGCAGGCGTGACCCGCACCGTCGCGTCGCGCCGGCGCGGCGGACCGCCGGGTTCCTCGTTAGGTCGGTCAGTGCCGCCGCCGACCCACAGATTCTGCAGGCGCATCGCGTCCGGGACTCTCGTGCCAATTCCTCGCAGGTCGCCGGTGGGCGAGTGGCACGCCCCGCACTTCGCCGCGAAGTAGGCTTGCCCGGCGGCGGCGTCGCCGACGAGCACGTTGAGCGTGACGGGTTCACCGCGCGGTGGCGCGCCCTGTCCTTGAGCCGTGGCGAGCACGCTGTGGATGTACGCGGCGACCGCCGGGATATCCGCGTCGGGCAGGTCGATTGCCGGCATGCCGGAGGCCGCGCGGCTGCCGCGCACCACGGGCCGGAGCGTCTCACCGGCCTTGTCGTTCAGCATCACATCCGACCGCAGCAGGTTGGGTCCGCCCATGTCGCCGCCGCGAAGGTCCGCGCCGTGGCAGGAACGGCACGCGATGCCGTACAGTTGCTTGCCCCGCTCGATGGCGACCGGGTCGCCGGGTGGCCGCTGTTGCGCAGGAAACGTTTGCAGCCCGCGGCCGGGTGGGCCAGGTGGGCCGGGTTGACCGGGTTGACCAGGTTGACCGGCGGGCGCCGCCGGCGCCTGGGCGCCACCACCTTCGATCGTGACGCGCGCGGCAACGAGCAGTGTGACACCCACGAGTAACCGGATGGCCACGTGGAAACGAGCTTGCATCTTCTTCACCTCGATCGCATCAGGGTTCGCGAGATAATACCGCACCAACGAAAGGCTGGCCTCATGGACATGAATCGCGACCGCATTCGGAACTCAGCCCGTTACACCCGGCGGCAGTTTGGAGCACTTGCGCTGGCCGCCCTGCCGGCAGCGCGCGTTTTTGGCGCGCCGCCGTCGCCATGGAGTCTCGAGCCGGCACCGATTGATTCAAAAATCAAGGGCGTCCAGATCGGCGCCATCACCTACAGCTTTCGAGCCATCCCCGACGCCCGGGCCATCGTCAGCGCCATGGCGCGGATCGGTCTTGGTGGCGTGGAGTTGATGTCCAACCACGCCGAAGCGCTTGCGGGCGCGCCCGACCGCACCGCCACCGACGCGCTCACGGCGTGGCGCGCGCGCGCGTCCCCCGAGACCTGGCGGACGGTGCGCAAGATCTTCGACGACGCCGGCCTCGATTTGCGTCTGCTCACCTACAACATGAATGTGACGAGAACCAACGACGAGGCGATCGAGTACGGCTTCGCCATGGCGAAGGGGCTCGGTGTGAAGGGGATCACGACCTCGACCCAGGTCAGCATGGCCAAGCGGGTGGCGCCGTTCGCCGACAAGCACAAGATCCTCGTGGCGTACCACGGTCATGCGGACCTGAAGGATCCGGATGAAGTGGCGACGCCGCAAAGCTTCGCGACCTGCCTCTCGTATTCGAAGTATCACGCGATCAACCTCGACATCGGCCACTTCACGGCCGCCGGTTTTGATCCGGTGGCCTTCCTCAGCGCCAACCACGCGCGGATCACCAACCTCCATCTCAAGGACCGCCGGTCGGCGGCCAACGGCGGAGCGAATGTCCCGTGGGGCCAGGGCGACACGCCGATCAAGGCGGTCTTGCAGCTGCTGAGCCGCGAGAAGTGGGACATTCCGGCGAACATCGAGTTCGAATACCCCGGCGATCCACTGGTGGAGATGCCGAAATGCCTCCAGTTCTGCAAGGATGCGCTCGCGTAGGGCCTATTCAGATCGCAGGACCACGACCGGATCGACGCGGGTCGCGCGCCGTGCCGGCACATGGCACGCCGTGAGTCGACCGCGGCGAGTGCCGACGTGACTGTCACGAACGTCGGCGGATCGCGCCGGGCGCGAACCAGGCAATTTCCCGCTGCTTGAATCCAGGATCTTGACGGTCCCCGACCGTGTTAGCTACATTAGCTAACATGATCACGGTCAACATGCACGACGCGAAGACGCGGCTCTCCGAGCTCGTCAAGGCCGTCGAGGAGCGGAACGAAACCGTCGTACTCTGCCGTGATGGCCGCGCCGTGGCCGAAATTCGCCGGCGCGTCCAGAAACGGACGCCGCGCACTCTCACACCCGACCCGCGCTTTCGCGTGGAGTGGGCGCCCGACTATCGTCCGGACGAACCACTGACCGAGGATGAGTGGCCCGAGACGTTGCGATGAACGTGCTCCTGGACACCTGTGCCCTGCTGGCATTGGCCGACGGTGACCTGCCACGGGGCGCCGCGGGTGCCTTGCGGAAGGCGCCGGAGGCGTTGGTGTCGGCCGTCAGCCCCTGGGAGGTCGCGATCAAGGTGGCAGGAGGGAAGCTTCGGCTTGGGGAGCCGCCTGTCCAATGGTTCCTTGGTTTGGCCGAGCGGTACGAGCTGCGGGAAGTCCCGCTCGCTGCTGGCATCGCGTGCGCGGCGGCCCTCCTGCCGCTGCTCCACCGGGATCCCTTCGACCGCGTGCTCGTCGCGCTCGCACTGGCACATGGATTAACCGTGCTGACCTCAGACGAGAACATCCGGAAGTACGCAGGTGTGAAAACGCTCTGGTAGTCGGTGCGACGTGACGACTGCCGTTCGACGAGACGCGCTCGGCAAGACGTGCGGTTCTCATCCCCCGATCCCGAAGCCCCCCGGTGGGTGCTCCGATTGACGCGAATGGCAATCCGGCGGCACGAGCTCGCCTTCGCGCGCGATCGGTGCGCCGTCACCGACAACGTAGCTGAACGGAATGGAAAACGACTGCGCCGCCGATTCCGCGCCGGGTATCGCCAGCAGCCGCCGCTCGAGTTCCTCGAAGAAGGTCCTGGTGCGTGCTTGATCGTAGCCGACGTGGCGCGGATCGATCCGCGCGGCGACGATGTGGGACCGGATCGAATCCCAGGTCGACGTGCTGCGCCTGCTGGAGGTTGCGGACGAGCAGACCGGAGACGATCAACAGCACCAGCGAGCGGATCGCCGCCGAACCGCTTCTGCCAGTAAGGGTATCCCAGGACGATCGTGATCGGTGCGCCGGCGTGCTCGCCTTCACCGGCGCGAAGCCATCGTCCCGCGGCCGGCTGCAGACCAAGGGCCGAAAAGAAGTTGCCGGTGACCGCCTGATGCACGAACGGCGACGTCGTGCCGTTGACGCAAAGGGACGCCGATGCGCAAGTCGAAACCGAACACGTCCGAAAACGGCGTACCCTGGCGGCGGAAATCCTCCAGCGCGGGAAACGAGAACCGGTAGCGCAGGCCGCTGTCGTCGCCCGCCATCCGGGCCGCCAGCACGACGATGCGATCGGCATCGGGCACCGGCAGCGGCCGGCCGATGCCGTTGATTAATCCGAAGATCGCGGTATTGGCGCCGATGCCCAACGCGCGCGTGAGCGTGGCGGTGACGGTGAAGCCGGGGCTTTGCCGGAGCGCACGGATCGCATACCGCAGGTCCTCGTGCATGGCTTATGCTTTTAGCACTCATGTTAAAGCTTTTTCGCCTTATCAAACCCTTCCGGGGGTCGGTGGCGATCGTGGCGGCGCTGGCGCTGGCTCAGTCGCTGGCCAACCTCTATCTCCCACGCCTGATGGCGGACATCGTCGATCACGGCATCGTGCCGGGTGACACGCGAAAGATCCTCCAGATCGGCGGCCTGATGCTGCTCGTGGCCATCGCCGGCACCGTTGCCGCAGTGGCGGGCAGTTACTTCTCTGCGAAGGTCGCCACCGGATTCGGACGCGTGGTTCGCAGCCGGGTGTTCGACCGCGTGTCGCACTTCTCGGTGCACCAGTTCGATCGCTTCAGCACCGCGTCGCTCATCACCCGCACGACCAACGACACCACGCAGGTGCAAAGCGTGCTGTTGATGCTGCTCGGCATGGCCATCCCGGCGCCGATGATGGCCATTGGCGGCGTGGCGCTGTCGCTCTCGCAAGACGCCAAGCTGGCGCGTGTGCTGATCGCCGTCATCCCGATCCTGGCCGTGGTCTTCTTCGTGATCATGTGGAAGGCGGTGCCGCTCTATCAGCTGATGCAGGTCCAGATCGATCGGCTCAACCTCGTGCTCGACGAAGGGCTGTCGGGCGTCAGGGTGATCCGTGCCTTCGACCGCGGCGAGCACCAGAGCCGCCGCTTCGACGATGCCAATCGCGATGTGACGAACACGGCGATCGCGGTCAACCGCCTGGTCGCGCTGCTCTTTCCCGCGATGTTCTTCATGATGAACCTGACCAGCATCTTGATCATCTGGTTCGGCGCCGGGCGCATCGACGCCGGCGCGATGCACGTCGGCGCGATGATCGCCTCGCTCCAGTACGCCATCCAGATTCTCTTCGCCGTCTTCATGGTCACGGCGGTGTTCGTCATGCTGCCGCGGGCCGCGGCGTCGGCCGAGCGCATCAACCAGGTGCTCGACGTGATTCCCGACGTCAACGATCCGGCGCAGCCGCGGACCGCGGGGGCCGCCAGGGGTCACGTCGAATTCCAGAACGTGACGTTCCAGTATCCCGGCGCCGAGGAGCCGGCGCTGTCGGGCGTGTCGTTCACGGCGCGGCCGGGAGAGGTGACGGCGATCATCGGCGGCACCGGCTCCGGCAAGTCCACGCTCGCCGGCCTGATCCCGCGCTTCTACGACGTCAACGAGGGGCGCGTGCTCGTCGACGGCGTTGACGTGCGCGAGCTGCGGCAGGAGGACCTGCGCGGCAAGATCGGGTTCGTGCCGCAGAAAGCCGTGCTCTTTTCCGGCACGATTGCCAGCAACATCCGCTTTGCCCGCGAGAGCGCGAGCGACGAAGAGTTGAGGCATGCGGCGGCGGTGGCGCAGGCGGCCGAGTTCATCGACCAGATGCCCGACGGCTATGCCGCGGTGGTGGCCCAGGGCGGCACCAATCTTTCTGGTGGCCAGAAGCAGCGGCTGGCGATCGCGCGCGCGCTCGTCAGGCGCGCAGAAGTCTACGTGTTCGACGACAGCTTCTCGGCGCTGGACTTTGCCACCGATGCCAGGCTGCGCGCGGCGCTGAAGGCCGACCTCGCCGATGCCACGGTGTTCATCGTGTCGCAGCGAATCGGGACCGTGATGACCGCCGACCGCATCGTCGTACTCGATGACGGCCGGGTCGCGGGCATCGGCACGCACGCCGAGCTGTTGAAGAGTTGTGAGGTCTACCGCCAGATCGCGGAATCGCAGGCCTCGCTCGAGGAGGTCGCATGAGCGCCGAACGAACGGCGATGCGGCAGCCGGCCGCCGCGGCCAGCATGTTCGGGCGCGGCCCGATGGGCGGCTTCGGCATGCCGGTGCAGAAGGCCAAGGACTTCAAGGGCACGTTGCGCCGGCTGACCGGATACCTCGAGCCGCACCGCGCGGCGCTGATGATCGTGATCGTCGCCGGCATCGTCGCCACGCTGTTCAGCGTGATCGGTCCGAAGATGCTCGGCATGGCGACCACGAAGATCTTCGAAGGGTATCTCGCGCGCGCGCTCGGACGGCCGAACGCGCGGATCGACTTCGGCTACGTCGGCGGGATCCTCTGGACGCTGCTCGGGCTGTACATCGTCAGCGCCACGTTCCAGTACCTGCAGCAATACCTGATGTCGGGCGTCGCGCAACAGACGGTCTACGCCTTGCGCCGGGACGTCGAGGCCAAGTTCAGCCGGCTGCCGTTGAAGTTCTTCGATTCGAAAACCCACGGCGAGATCCTGAGCCGGGCGGTCAACGATCTCGACAACATCAGCAGCACGCTGCAGCAGAACCTCACCCAGCTAATCACGTCGGTGCTGTCGGTCGTCGGCATCATCATCATGATGCTGACCATCAGCTGGATCCTGACGATCGTGGTGGTGCTGACGCTGCCGCTCAGCGTCGCGTTCGTCGCGGCCGTCGCCAAGCGATCGCAGGGCTATTTCGTGCGCCAGCAGAAGGCGCTCGGCGCGCTCAACGGCCAGGTCGCCGAAATGTACTCGGGCCACACCATCGTGACGGCCTTTGGCCACGAAGAGCGCTCGGTCGCCAAGTTCAACGACCTCAACGACGCGTATTACGACGGCGCCTGGCGCGCGCAGTTTGCGACCGGCATGATGTTCCCGGTGATGATGTTCATCGGCAACGTCGGCTACGTGGCGGTGGCGGTGATTGGCGGCTACCTCGTCACCCGGCGGGCGATCGCGATTGGTGATGTGCAGGCGTTCATCCAGTACAGCCGCCAGTTCTCGATGCCGATCACGCAGTTGAGCAGCATCGCCAACACCATTCAGCTGACGATCGCGTCGGCCGAGCGGGTGTTCGAGCTGCTCGACGAGCCGGAAGAGCCGGCGGACAGTGCCGCGGCGGCCGCACCGGCCACGGCGCGCGGCGACGTGCAGTTCGATCACCTCACCTTCAGCTACAAGCCGGATGTGCCGCTGATCGAAGACATGACCGTGAACGTGGCGTCCGGCCAGACCGTCGCCATCGTCGGCCCCACCGGCGCCGGCAAGACGACGCTCGTCAACCTGCTGATGCGGTTCTACGACGTCAACGCGGGCACCATCCGCGTCGACGGCATCGACATCCGCGAGCTGCGGCGCGGCAGCCTGCGGCGGATGTTCGGCATGGTGCTGCAGGACACGTGGCTGTTTTCGGGCACCATCCGCGAGAACATCGCCTACGGCCGCGACAGCGCGAGCGAAGAGGCCATCGTCCAGGCGGCCAGGGCCGCGCAGGCCGACCACTTCATCCGCACGCTACCGGAGAACTACCACACGCTGATCAACGAAGAGGCGACCAACCTGTCGCAGGGACAGAAACAGCTGCTGACCATCGCGCGCGCGTTCCTGGCCGACCCGGCGATCCTGATTCTCGACGAGGCCACGAGCAGCGTCGATACGCGAACCGAAGTCCTGATCCAGGACGCGATGGGACACTTGATGCGCGGCCGCACGACCTTCGTGATCGCGCATCGGCTGTCCACCATTCGCAAGGCGGATCTGATCCTGATGATGGAACACGGCCGCATCGTCGAGAAGGGCACGCACCAGGAGCTGCTGGCGGCACACGGGCGCTATGCCGAGCTCTATCAGAGCCAGTTCGCCGGCCGGGCGTTGCCGGAAGCCGCTGTTACTTCGGCGCCACGGCCGTGAACGGCGTGCTGGCCAGCGTCGTGCCCCACATCAACGCGATCTTGCCGCCGTTGTTCTTCATGTCGACAAACGTCCACGTGAGCTGATCGACGTCGATGGGCAGCTTGTCGAGCTTCATCGGCACGCGCGCGACGTCCTTGTCGGGCGTGTAGCCGTACGCGCCCCATAACGCCGTCGTGTCCGTACGGTCGAACTTCTGCTGCGCAGCCCAGCTCGAAATGATGAGCGTCCACTCGGGCAGCTTCAGATCGATGAACAGGCTGTACTCACCGGGCGGCACGGCGTTGGCGCCGAACATCTACGGCTCCTCGGTCTTGAGGCGCGTGCTCATGTTGGCGCCGGCGCGCCAGACCGGTGGCGCGGGGAATCCGGGGGCGCCGACGTCATTGGCGGCC
>JANOZI010000138.1:0-7228 GCA_031429375.1 Acidobacteriota bacterium
GACGGCTGGGGCCACTCGCCAGACCCAAAAGTTTCCGCTATAGACATGGTGCGTCGCGGCCCGGATCGCGGCCATCTTCTTCTTCGCGTCAACACCCGGCACCGCCTTGCGCGCGGCACGCAGCGCCTGCCGCACCCACTCCGCCGTGGTCATGCGCTGCTGGCGGGCATAGCGCTGGATTTCGCTCAACTCCTTCGCGTCGAGTACGACCTGCAGCCGTTGCTTCTCCATCGAGTGAGTATATTTGACTCAGTGTAGATAGTCAATTTGACTCATCGCGTTGGAATCCGGCGTCTCCGAGTAGAATCCTCGGTATGGCTCAGTCGGTCGCCAGCCCCCATGCGGTCAACATCGAGGACCTGCGAGTCCTGGCACGGCGGCGGTTGCCGCGCATGGCGTTCGACTACATCGACGGCGGCGCGGATCGCGAATGGACGCTGCGCGAGAATTGCCGCGCCTACGAGCAGGTGCTGTTCCGGCCGCGATCGGCGGTGGCCACCAAGAGCTGCAACCTCGCCACGACCGTGCTCGGCCTCGAGCTCGACATTCCGTTCCTGCTGGGGCCGGTCGGCAGCAGCCGGATGTTCTACCCGCGTGGCGAAGAGCGGGCCGCAAGCGCGGCCGGCGCCGCGGGCACCATCTACACCTTATCGACCTTGTCGGGCTGCCGGCTCGAAGACGTGAAGGCGGCCACGGGGGGCAATGCGTGGTATCAGCTGTACTTGGTCGGCGGCCGCGACATCGCCATGGGCTCGATCGATCGCGCCAAGGCCGCGGGCTACAAGGCGCTGGTCGTCACGATCGATACGCCCGTTGCCGGACTGCGCGAGCGCGACTCGCGCAACGGCGTGAAAGAGCTGCTCGCGCGCAACCTGTCGACCGTGCCGTACCTCGGCCAGATGCTGGCGCGGCCCTCGTGGCTGTTCTCGTATTTCAATGACGGCGGCTTGATGAACTTTCCCAACATCGTCATTGGCGGTGAGCCGATGGGCTACGCCGACGTCGGCGCCGCGCTCGAGCAATCGATGGTCTCGTGGGACGATTTCCGCTGGATCCGCGACGCCTGGGGCGGGCCGGTCGTCGTCAAAGGTGTGCACACGGCCGACGATGCGAGGCGGGCGGTGGGGGAAGGGGCCGAGGCGATCGTGGTGTCGAATCACGGCGCGAGGCAGCTCGATGGCGTGGCGTCGACCATTCGCGTGTTGCCCGAAGTGGTGGCTGCGGTGAAAGGGCAAACCGAGATCCTCCTGGATGGCGGCATCCGCCGCGGCAGCGACGTCGTCAAGGCACTGTGCATGGGCGCCCGCGCGGTACTGATCGGACGCGCCTACGCGTATGGCCTCGCGGCTGCCGGCGAAGAAGGCGTGGCGCGCGCGATCGAAATTCTCCGCAGCGATATCGTGCGCACGATGAAGCTGCTGGGCTGCGCATCGGTCGCCGATCTCGACGGTTCGTACGTCGATGTGCCGGCCGAGTGGACCGCTCGCCTGCCGCGATAGATCTGTATCCTCCAGCTGCCGGTTGGACTCAAACAACCGGGAGTTCTTCTCATGTCCATCCGTCCTGTTAAGCGCATCACCGAATCCACTCCAACCATGGAAGGCGCGGGCGTCAAGCTGCACCGCGGCTTCGGTTTCGGAGAAACCAGCGAGTTCGACCCGTTTCTGCTGTTCGACGATTTCCGCAACGAGCGCCCCGGCGACTACCTCGCCGGCTTTCCGTGGCATCCCCATCGCGGGATCGAGACCATTACCTATGTCCTGGCCGGCACCGTCGACCACGGCGACAGCCTGGGCAATCGCGGCTCGCTCGGCGAAGGCGACGTGCAGTGGATGACCGCCGGCAGCGGCATCCTCCACCAGGAAATGCCGGAAGGCGACGCCCACGGACGCATGCACGGCTTCCAGTTGTGGTCCAACCTGCCCCGCGCGCTCAAGATGACCAGCCCGCGTTACCAGGACGTGCTGGCTAAAGACATTCCCGAGATCACGGACGACGACGGCACGCGGGTGCGCGTGGTGTGCGGTGATTTCTGGGGGCAGAAAGGCCCGGTCGAAGGGGTCGCCGCCGACCCGCGTTATCTCGACATCTCGGTGCCGCCCGGCAAGACGAAGCGGCTGGCGGTTGAAGCCTCGCGGCACGCGTTCGCCTATGTGTTTGCGGGATCGGGCACGTTCCGCGACGCGTCCAGGCCGCTGCCGGTGCAAACCGAGCACGTCGGCGTGTCGGATGACGCGACCCCCTTCGACTCGCAAGCGGTCGAATCCGACCGATTGCTCGCTCAGGACAAGCCATCGTTCATCGGCAACCGATCGCTGGTATTGTTCGACAGCGGCGACGAGATCACGGTCACCGCGGGCGACGAGGGCATCCGGTTCCTGCTGGTTTCAGGACGGCCCCTCGAAGAGCCGGTGGCCTGGTACGGTCCGATCGTCATGAACACGCAGGAAGAGTTGCGGCAGGCTTACGCCGAGTTAAAGCAGGGATCGTTCATCAAGTAGAGGCGGGTCTTCAGACCCGCCCGGGGATCACCAATGACGACCACACGCCGAACGTTTCTCCAGTCGGGCGCCGCTGCCGGTCTTGGCGCCGGCCTCGCCGGGTGCTCGAGTTCTGAACCCGCGCAAGCGCAGGCGCCGCCACCGGCGGGAGCCCAGAGCGGTCCCCACCCCGCGATCCAAGCGCTCAAGCCGATGAACAAGGGCATCGACCCGATCACCGATGCCGAACGGCAAGGCCGCATCGAGCGGGCGCGGACGCTGATGGCCGCCAACAAGATCGACGCGCTCGTCCTCGAGGGCGGGTCGAGCATGTTTTATTACACCAGCACACGCTGGGGCCTCAGCGAACGGCCGTTCGTGGTGGTGATTCCGGCGAAGGGCGAGCTCGCCTACGTCTGCCCGGGCTTCGAGGAGCAACGCGCGCGCGAAGTGATGAAGTTCTCGAACGACGTGCGCGTGTGGCAGGAAGACGAAAGTCCGTACAAAGTGATCGCAGGTGTGCTCAAGGACCGCGGCGCCGCCGCCGGGCGCGTCGGCGTGGAAGAGCGGATGCGCTTCTTCATCGCGAACGGCGTTCAGCAGGAGCTGCCTGGCGCGAAGCTGGTGGATGCCGTCGCCGTCACGGCCGGGTGCCGGATGCGCAAGTCGGCGACCGAACTGGCGTTGATGCAACGGGCCAGCGACATCACGATCGAGGCGTTCCGCGCGGCGTTCCAAACGTTTCGCGAAGGCATGACGCAGGACGATTTGCGCGCGAACATCGCGGCGGCGCATCGCGCGCTCGGCGCGCCGGGCAGCGCGGGCGTCAGCTTCGGCACCTACACCGCGTTCCCGCACGGCAGCATCGAGCCGCAGAAACTGAAAGAGGGCGACGTCATCCAGGTCGACGGCGGCTGCCAGGTCGAGGGCTACCAGTCGGACATCACCCGCACCACCGTGTTCGGCCGCCCCACCGCGCGGCAGACCGAAATCTGGAATCTCGAGAAGAAGGCCCAAGCCGCGGCCTTTGCCGTCGTCAAGCCGGGCGTGCCGTGCGAGAACGTCGACGCGGCGGCGCGCAAGGTGATCACCGATGCCGGCTTCGGCCCGGGTTACAAGGTGCCGGGCCT
Source organism: Acidobacteriota bacterium (assembly GCA_031429375.1). Lineage (GTDB taxonomy): Bacteria > Acidobacteriota > Vicinamibacteria > Vicinamibacterales > UBA2999 > 12-FULL-67-14b. The sequence goes on from JANOZI010000138.1 coordinate 3,611, forward strand.
GCCCCATCGCACCGGACACGGCATCGGCCTCGACGGGCACGAGTGGACCAACTTTGTCCGGGGCAACAAGACGCTGCTCGAGCCGGGCATGTGCTTCAGCAACGAGCCGATGATCGCAATCTACGGCGAATTCGGCATCCGGCTCGAAGACTGCCTCTACGTGACGGACGAGGGCGCGAAGTATTTCTCGCAGCCGAGTCCGTCAATCGACAAGCCGTTTGCTTAACCCGAGGGTTCAGGGAATCGACATCGATAGAATAGAAGAATGGCCATTCTGTTCACCGATCTGCGCTTCCCGCTGACGGTCGACGAGCGGTTCGTCCGCTCGTCGGGGCCCGGCGGCCAGAACGTCAACAAGGTTGCGACCGCGGTCGAACTGCGGTTCGACATCAACGACTCGGCGCTGCCGGACGAGGTCAAGGCGAGGCTGAAGACCCTCGCCGGCCGCCGCGCGTTGACCGAAGGCGTGCTGCTGATCGACAGCCGGGCGCACCGCACCCAGGCCCGCAACCGCGCCGCCGCGCGCGAGCGGCTGGTCGAGCTGATTCAGCGCGCGTCGATTCCGCCGAAGAAGCGCAAGCCGACCGCGCTCACGGCGGCGGCACGTGAACGCCGCCTGGCGACGAAGAAAAAACATGCCCAGATCAAGCAGTCGCGCGCCCGGCGTCCCAGCTCTGACGAGTGAGCGGCTCTGGTGATAATCTGCGGCGGTGCCTGAGTCAAAGCCGGCGCCGGCGCCCGAGGCCCAGCCCGCGTCCTATAGTTTCCTGAAGCTCGCCGGACCCGGCCTGGTCGTCGCGGCCACGGGGATCGGCTCGGGCGACGTCGTGTCGGCGACGGTCGGCGGCGCGCGTTACGGCGTCGTGCTGCTGTGGGCCATCGTCGCCGGCGCGTTCTTCAAATTCGTCTTGAGCGAAGGCATTGCGCGGTGGCAGCTGGCCACCGGCAAGACCGCGCTCGAGGGCTGGGCCGAATACCTGCCGCCGTGGGTGAAGTGGTACTTCGGCGCCTACCTGGTGATCTGGACGGTCGCGGTGAGTGCCGCGCTCACCAACGCGACCGGGCTCGGCATCACCAACCTGACCGGCGGCATCATCCCGCAGTCGGGCGGCGCGGTGATCCACAGCCTGGTCGGGTTCGCGTTCGTGTATTTCGGCGGTTACACGAATTTCGAGAAGGTGATGAAGCTGCTCGTGGGCGTGATGGCCGTCAGCATCGTGGTGTGCGCGCTGCTCACGCTGCAGAACCCGCTCACGGCCGTCGCCGGCCTCGTGCTCCCGACCATTCCGCTCGGCAGCGGCACCTACGTCCTCTCGCTCATCGGCGGCGTCGGCGGCTCGATCACGATGCTGTCGTACAACTACTGGATGCGCGAAGAGAACATGAAGGGCGCCGGGTTCCTCTCTTACGTGCGCGGCGACATCGCCGTCGCCTACATCTTCACGGCGTTCTTCGGCATTTCGATCATGTTGATTGCCAGCGACGCCTTCTTCATCAACAGCGTGCCGTTGCGCGACGCCGACGCCGTGCCGAAAATGGCGGCGGCGCTCGGCACACTGCTCGGGCCGTTCGGCCGCTTCGCGTTTTCGGCGGGCTTCTGGGCGGCGGTGTTCGCGTCGCTGCTCGGCGTGTGGCAGAGCGTGCCGTATCTCTACGCCGACTTCTACGGCATCCTCACCAACCTGCCGACGGAGCAGCGCCGCGAGATCGTCAAGGTGACGAGCACGCCGTACCGCATCGCGCTGGGCTTCATCACGCTGGTGCCGCTGCCGTTTGCGTTCACCGGGCGGCCGATCCTGATCATCATCATCTATACGATCGTCGGCAGCCTGTTCGTGCCCTTCCTGGCCGCCACGCTGCTCTACTTGAACAACAAGGTCAGGTGGAGCGAGCCGGTGCCGCACAATTCGTGGCTGACCAACGCGCTGCTCGTCGCCATCCTGGCGCTGTTCGCCATCGTCGGCCTGCAGGAGATCAGCGGGGCGTTTCGATAGGACGCGCCTCTTACTTTCGCGCCCCGCCGCCACGGCGGTCGAGTCGTTTTTTGGGATCCGCGCTAGAATAACGTGTGGACTTCAAGCTCGATCGGACCGTCATCACCGTCACCACGACGGACAAACATGACGACGACGTCCTCCCCTATTGGCTCAGTCGGCCACGTGCCGAACGCCTGGCTGCAGTCCAGTTTCTCAGGAGGCAGTGGGGTGGAACTGGAGCCGGACTTCAACGAGTTCTGCGCGTTACTGAACGCCCACCACGTTGAATTCGTGATCGTCGGCGCCTATGCGCTGGCGTTTCATGGCGCCCCGCGCTATACGGGCGACCTCGATGTTCTGGTCAGACCAACCAGGGACAACGGCCGACGTTTGCTCGACGCGATTGCGGCGTTCGGGTTTCCGACGACGCCGGTCACGCCTCAGGACATCGTCATTGGACGAAAGGTCATCCAAATGGGCGTCCCGCCGGTGCAACTTCACGTCATGAGCGCGATCGACGGAGTAACGTGGGACGAGGTCTGGCACGGGCGGGAACCGGGACAGCTGGGGGACCATCCGGTGTTTTTCATTGGCGAGACGGAATTCCTGAAGAACAAGCGCGCCGCGGGCAGACAGAAAGATCTGGCGGACATCGACGCGCTACGCAGACGGACAACCGAATAGCAGGAAGGACGTTATTACACTTCAAACACTTTCAGCACTTCATCGCCGTAGTGGTTGATCACCTTCACGGCGATCTTCCCCGTTTCCGGTTGCGCGAACGGCCGGCTTGTCGTGCTGTAGAGCGTGGCCCACGCCGCTTCGTCGATCTCGGCTTTCAGCGCACGTTTTAACTTTTCGTACGGCTCATCAGCGCCGGTGAAGTAGGCGTGGCGGACGAAGAAGCTTTCGCCGTCGTAGTTGGTGTCGATGAACCAGCAGGCGATGTCGTCGGTGGAATGGCTGCGAATGGCACCCGTGGTCGGGTCGTAGACATCGAGCCCGTTGAGGTGAACCCGCAGGTTGCCTTCCTTATCTGCAGGCGCAATCTCGACATCGGGTTCGCCAAAGACCATGAACAAGTTCGCGGCGCCGGTCTTCTTGAGCAGCTCCTCACCCATGCTCAAGTCCGGATTCATCCGTGCGGTGAGCACCTGGAGCTTGCCGTACCGCTTCGCTTCCTCCGACACATGTGGATCAAAGGCGAAGCCGCAGACGATCAGGACGTCGTAGCCCACGCCCAGTACTGCTTCTTTCGCGGCCTCTTTCACCTGGTTCGGTCCGACCGTGCCGTGCTCCGGACCGATAGACACGGCGATGCGGCGTGACTTGCCGTCGGCGTCCGTGTAACTGCCGCTGGCCTGAAGCCATGTGCCCGCCAGCGGTTCGAGACGATCGAGGACCAGGCGCTCGTTCTTTACCGTGTTCTGGACGCCGGCCTTCCTCAGGTTCTCGAGGATCATCGTCTCGAACTGTCCTGCGGCTGCGTCGCGACGGCCCTCCTCCTCGCTGCGCGGGCGCTCGTCATCTGTTGAGAGCACGCGGTGAGGAGAGAGGCTCTCGACCGTAAACGGCCCAGTCACGCGGATGCGCTTGTTATCTTCGTAGGGCTTGTCGTAAAGCAGTTCGGTGTCGGCGTGGC
>JANOZI010000139.1:0-9535 GCA_031429375.1 Acidobacteriota bacterium
CCGCTGCGCGAAGCGGCGCATCTGTTCCAGCCTCTCGACTGGAACCAGGGCCGCCAATGGCTTACCTTTACGTTCGATGATGAATTCGTCGTGCCGAAGGGCAACCCGATTCAGCATGTCGCCGATTCGCTGCCGAACCTCCATGGTCGAGACTTTGTCAGTCATGTATTAGCAAGTATCATAGTTGATATTGTTGCAATGGTTCAAGCAGCCGCCCACGTAGCTGGCGCTCGCGGCGCGGCAAACCATTCGTAGCGCCGAAGACCGCTTCGCCGCTCGCCACGCCGTCGTTCTGCGGCGACTTGCCAATAGCCGGTGTCGAATTCATCGAGCGTCATCGACCGCGACAGCCTTCGCCTGGGCATCGATAGTCTTCTGATTATTCCCGAAACCAGTTGGATTGACGACCGTGGCCGACTGGAGGGGCGCGGTCACAGCCAAGTCACGAAACCGCGCCGAGTAAGACGGATTGCACGCGCGATTCCGTTCCACCCAGTCTTCAAATCGGAATCGCGCGTATGAGCACACGGCGCCCCATAAAGGGGCGCCCTACGACTCGTGAGAGCGGAAAGGTGCCTCACGGCAATCGCGTCGAGCGAGGCGACCACAAGCATCCGTCGTCAAATTGACCGGAGGCCACGACCCGGCGCTGTTTGAGCCAAGACGTGCGCGAGTTCGCCCAGCCGCTTGGTGTGCCGAGGTAGAATTTGACCGCCGAGCCGTGCCGCTTGTGCCGGGTGGCACCTTTCCGCGATCAGAACATAGGCGTCCCTTAAAAGGGTGCCCTGCGACTGCGCAATCCGGCGAACTAGGCGTCGGGATTCAACGCGCCTTTACGCCCTCTTTGAGAAACGCGACGAGCGGCGGTAGCACTTTGTCCGGCGCTTCGAGGTGCGGCACGTGGCCCAGCCCGGGAATCAAGTGCACGCGGCCGTTGCCGTTCGGGATCGTCGAGGCCAGCACTTTCATCCGCTCCTGGAAGCGCGCCGCCGGGCCCAGCAGCATGTCCTCGGCGCCGCCGAAGGCCAGCGTCGGCACCTGGATGTGCGCCCAGTCGTAGACGACGGGATCTTGATAGAGCATCTGGCTGATCAGGGCCTGCACCATCGCGAGTCGCGGCCAGTCGGCGCTGAGCGTCCAGGAATACCGGATGCGCGTATAGGTTTCGAACTCGTCGTTCCAGGCTTTCGGGTTGTGCGCGACGTAACGGCTCAGGCTGTTGCGGACGCTTTGATAGTCCGTGCCTTTGAGCGTCTGCTCGTAGGCCTGGTCGATCGGCGTCATCGGCCGGTCGTAGCGGCCGTCGGTCAGGCCAATCGGGTTGTAGATCACCACACGCTCGATCGCCTTCGGATACTGCGTGGCCATCCGCGCCGCCATCATCCCGCCCATCGAGTGGCCGACCACCATCGCCCGCTCGATCTTTTCGTGCTGAAGAATCAGGTAGGTGTTGCGGGTCTGCGAGTTGAAGTTGTACGGCGCGATCGGCTTCGACGATCGGCCGTAGCCGATCTGATCGGGGACGATCACGCGGAAGCCTTCAGCGGTGAGGGCATCGATGATGCCCTTGAAGTAGAACCCGCCGAAATTGTTGCCGTGCAGCAGCAGCACCGTGTGCCCGTTGGCCGCGCCGCGCGGCGCGACATCCATATAGCTGATGCGCACGTCCTGGTCGTAGACACTGATCGGCAGGTACTTGCTCGGGTACGGATACGGACACTCGTCGCAGGTAATGCTGCCGGGCTTGATGTCGGCCGGGGTCGGCACCGGCGGCAGGACGCTGGCGCCCTGCGCGGAGAGGCGCGCGACAGCAGGAATCAGGGACAGGACGAGAAGGATTGCGACCAGACGGGTGTGCATAGCTTCGAAATCTAGCACACGCTACCGACTTGTGGCGTGAGCAGCCAGGATCTCCGCCAGGGCTGCGCCGTCAGCAGGCTTCGTGAGGTGCGCGTCGAACCCTGCACGCGTCGCCATTTCCTTGTCTTCCTCCCGGCCGAACCCGGTGAGCGCCACCAGCAAGACGTGAGTGCCCAGCACACGTCGAATCCGCTGGCAGGTCTGGTAGCCGTCGAGCCCCGGCATCCCGATGTCGAGGATGACCACGTCTGGCTGGTACTCAGAGAGCATCGCGAGTGCGCTGGCGCCGTCGTAGACCACCCGTGCGTCACCACCCATGTCCGTGATCAGCATCGCCGTGGCATTCGCCGCATCCTGGTTATCGTCGATCACCAATACGCGCCGTTCGAGCCGGCGTTCATCGGCGCGCCTCTCGGCCGCAGCGACCGGTTGAGTGGTCGCGAGCGGCAGTTGGATGACGAACTCGCTGCCCCGCCCGATACCTTCACTGCGGGCGTGGAGACGTCCAGCGTGGAGGTCCACCAGCCGGCGGGCCAGCGCGAGGCCGATGCCCAGGCCGGGTTGCGAGGAGCGCGTCTCTCCTTGCGTGAAGAGATCGAACACCCGTGGCAGCAGCTCCGGCGAAATCCCGATTCCGGTATCGATCACCGCAATCGACACCTCCGGCACGTCCTCGCCTTTCGGCTGCGAGATCGTCGCGTTGATCGACACGGAGCCGCCGTCGGTCGTGAACTTCGCCGCATTGTGGAGCAGGTTCGACAGGATCTGGACGAACCGGGTTGGGTCCACATCGATGACGCAATCGGCTTCTGGCAGGCTGACGCGCAAGTCGATGCCTTTGGCAACCATGGCGGCGCGATTCGCTTCAACCGCGCTGTGGACCAGGTCGGCCAGCCGGGCCGGCTCGCAGCGCAGCACGATCTTGCCCGAGGTGATTCGCGAGACGTCGAGGAGGTCGTCGATCAAGCGAACCATGTGACCGATCTGACGCTCCATGATCTCGCGCACTCGCTCGACAGACGCCTTGGTGTCGCCGCCGCGCCGAATCAGTTCGAGGCCGGTCCGTATCGGGGCGAGCGGATTCCTCAGTTCGTGCGCCAGCATCGCCAGGAATTCGTCCTTGCGCTCGTTGGCGTCGCGCAACCGCTGTTCGGCACGGGCCCGCTCGATGGCGTCCCACGTCCGCTCCGCGGTTTCCCTGACCAGCTCCACTTCGTCGGCAGTCCAGGCCCGCGGTAAGAGGTCGGTCACGGTCAGGGCCGCGACCAGCCGGCCATCGCAGAGCAACGGCGCCGCGACGAACGCGCCGATGCCGACCGCGGCGACCGCCGGACGATCCGCGTCGGGAATCACCCGCGACCTTCGGGCGTCGTCGACGACCAGCGGTCCGCCCAGCCGGGATGTCGGACGCAGCCACTTGAACGCGCTCAGCGGATATCGCCCGACCAGCCCCGCGACCCCGGCGCGAGCGTAGTTGTGCTCGATCAGGATGTAGTCCTCCGCCTCGTCGATCTCCGCGTAGTAGGCACGGTCGGTCGAGAGCCGCTCACCGAGCAGCCGGCTGGCTTCGACTTGAATCGCCATCGGATCGGCCAGCGGCCTCATGGCATCGCCCAGCCTGAGGAGGAACGCGTGCCGTGACTCGCTCTCCTGCAGCGCCACCTCGATCCGCTTGAGATGATTCCGGGCCTCGCGCAGCCCCGCGCCGTCGCGGACGAATTCGGCCTCGGACGTGTCGAGCAGCAAAGCCGCGAGCTCGCCGTGGCCGCGCAGCATCTCCGTCATGTCTGGTTCAAAGGTCAGCTCGGGGTGCATCTCGCTCCAGTAATGAGCCGTCCGAACGAAGGAGAGATAAACCACCAGCAGCTCGAACAGGGCGTCGCCCACCGCGGCGCGAACCGCGGCGCGGGCGCGTACGGTGTCGCGCGGCGCCAGGAACATGATCGTCAGCGCGTCGAAGAGATCAGCCTCGCACTCGCTGTGAGGCTCCGGCAACCGCTCGCCGAGCGAGACCCACTCGAGGCGCTCGAAGATCGCGGCAAGTGCCGCGCCCTCGGGCAGCGGCCGCCGCAACATCTCGATCACCTGCTCAACCGTTTCGGGCGCCGCGCCGGCGTCTCCGGCGGGACGGCCCTGGCCGATCAGAAAGCCGGCGTGCCGGACGATGCAGTAGCGGACCTCGCAGAACCGCGAGAGATGAACGAAGAGCCGCTCCTTGAACACCGACGGCAACGGGCTGTCGAGGTAAGCGGACTTCGCAAACGTCCAGAGGTCCTCGACCAGACCGGGCGCCGCATCAGCGGGACAAAAGAAATTGGGGAGGACGCCGAAACGATCTTCGACCTCACGTCTGAAGCGAAGCGAGGCCGACTGCTGATCCGCGGATTGATCCATCACAACGCCTCATCTGCGCCTGAGCTTGAGATGACTCGGCCGAACCCAGGCAACCACCTCCTATAGTAACGAAGCGGACGTTGGTGCGGGCTACTGGATTACAGCTGAGATCTGACTGAATAGCTTGGGATCGACGGTGATGGTGTCTGCCCGGTCTGGCGACTTTTCGGAATAGAGATCGAAGCGGACCGTTCCGCAGTGAGAGCCGAAGTCGCCGGCCGCGAACACATAGAGGCCTTCGCGGATGGCCGCGCGGTCCGGCACCTCGCGCACGATCGTGAAGGGGTGAATGGGCGCGAGCTCTGCGGCGCCGCAGAACGCGCGCATGCGGAGGAAGTTCGAGGAGAAGCTCTTCAGCGGCGGCAAGTTGGCGCCCTGCGTCGCGGCGGCGCCACGCGCGATGGTCTTCCACAGGCTCTCCTCGAACTGCGGCGACACGCGCACCAGCAGCACCGGCGGCGCGAGGTTGACGTAGTTCGCCCATGGGCCGAAGTCGGTGCGCGGGTTCGACCGCCCCACATCGCTGTCGGCCAGCGCCGGCGTCATCAACGAGATGTCGAAGTTCGACGAGGACACGATCGGGATGGTCATGCGCGGAGCCTTCGGGTCCGGCGGCTTGCGGGCCATGGGGGCGGCGCGCGAATCTTCCACACGAAGCCGAGTCGCGGGTGGCGGCGTCGCGCCGGCGATTCGCTTCTCCGCGGTCGCGAATACGCTGCACGCATTGCTCAGCACAACGGCCTGCGAGTCGCGGCGGCGCGAATCCTCGCGCTCATCGTCAGGGAGGGCGATGCCGATCGCGCGGCCGCCGGCGTCGAACACCGGCCCGCCCGCCGCACCTCCACCGAGGCGCCAGTCAACTTCGAACACCGCGGTTTCGACGCGCCCGACCGTTCCGACGATGGCGCTCTTCGGCTCCAACATGGGCGCGGCCAACGCGACTACCTTCTGCTCGTACTTCGCCGTTGCCCCCTCTGAGGCGCTGCAGTCAAGAGCGATCGCCGGGATGGAAGACACTGCCGCCGGATCGACCCAGATGATGGCGACGCCCTGGTGCTTGTCGAACGCAATCACGCGGCCGCCGACTTTATATCGATCCGACGGCGCGTGCCCTGCCTGCCCTGCCTGCCCTGAGCGAGCCGCCGGCGACGCGTCGGCGGTGGCGAGTCGAAGGGAGCGAGCCGCCGGCGACGCGTCGGCGGTGGCGAGTCGAAGGGAGAATTCGACCTCAACAGCGTTCGCGTCACGGACGCCCGGCTCGCTGGTCGCAATCAAGCCGCGCGCATCGATCACAAAGCCAGAGGCGTGCCCCGTCGCCGTCCAGATCTCCACGACGCTGTCGCGCCATTTGGAAAAGATGACGGCGGAATCGGCGCGCACCGGCGCCGCGCCGCCGGCGGCGGCGCCGCCGGTATCGGTATTGATTTCCGCATTGGCCGGCGTCAGTGACAGGGCATTGCTGCCACGAGCGACGTCGATCGTCTGCGTCCACGCGTAAGACTGTGCGCCGAGCGTGACCGGCGAATCGGACTCCACGGTGTAGTTTCCGGGCCGCAGCGTGACCTCGACGGCGCCGTCAGCGCCGGTCCGCAGTCGCCGCGGCTCGCTGCTGGCAGGATTGTCGCTGACGAGCAACACCACGCGCGGGATCGGCGTGACATTGCCGTCGGCATCGGTGAGGACGACCGTGATGCGAAGCACGCCGTCCTGCGAGGCGGCGGCAAGCGGCAGGCCGAGCGCCAGCACCGCCACCGCGACGGCGCTTCTCATCGGCCACCTCCGCCACGGCTCGGGTGCCCGAGGCCTCGTCAATGCGGGCATGTGCCCAGCATAGCGCACGAGCTCAGGGATTCCCGGACGTGACGTAGCCGCGGGTCTTCGCACTGCATCGCGGCAAGCGGCCGCAGTGCTCCGCAATCGCCGCGGCCAGCTCGGGCCGGCGCGGCTTGTCCAGGCACACGGCGCCGGTGTCGCTCCATACCGCCTCGATGCTCGCGGGCGCGGCTGCAAACGTTGTGACGTGTTTCTCGTCTTTCCACAGCAGCGGTTGCCCCTGGACCGTGAACGCCGTGCCGTCGCCGCACACATCTCCAGTCAGCATCTTCAGCATCGCCTGCCGCTCGGCCCGCGTCGTGGCTACTCTCTGGCTCACTTCCGTATGACGCGCCAGATACAGCTTGGCAAGGGCGGTGCCCTGGCAGGCAATGTTGATCCAGCCGCGTGTCTCTTCACCCGTGGCGATCACGGTCTTGGTGGTGGCATCGTAACGATCGCCGCTGAAGTTGATGGCCTCGTTCGGGCTCGAGGTGCAAAGCGGCTGAGGCACCGGCTGCGCGGCGTTCGTATACGTCATCCGGTAGATCGGCACCTTGTCCGGGTTCCCAACCGACATCGTCACGGTGCCCACGCTCGCGATCAGGATGGTGTGGGCCACGCCGCTCGCATCCCGCACATCGATCTGCCGGCCTTTGACGGCCGTCACGATAAGGCCGGCCGCATTCGGCGTGCCGGTCATGTTCAGCTCGTGAAAGGCCCGGCCGTTGATCGCGGCGCCATCGACGATCGGCGAGTTCGACCCCCGCCCCCACGCGGATCCGTTGACGGGCTCGAAGCCCGTCAACGTCACGGCCAGCACCAACCCGGCGGCTGTGGCCACACTCCTCGCTGTCATTGAGGCGCCACGGCGTCGCACCCGAACACGCCAACGCCGCCCAGGGTGCGGCCCTTGAGACACGCTCGACCGTCGCCCAGGTCGATTCCCGTATCCGACACGAGGTAGTGCAGCAACAGATCGCGATCGCCGTCTTTATCCACGTCCTCGAGGTGTCCGCGCCGATGCCGCTCCGCGCACGCGCGCTCGCCGGCCGCGTCGGCGTCTCCGAAGCAGAGGGTGCTCACGTCCACCGTCGCCGCGTCGAAGTCCGCTGTCGTCAGGATCGCGATCGCAACGTTGCCGCCGCGCTTCAGATTGAGGACGTTGGCGCTGTCGCCCGGCATCACGTCGATGGTCACGGGCTTGAAGACCTCGAGCGCGGTGGTGGCCACGTTGTTGGTCAGGTCGGGATCGTTCGAGATCGTGGTCACTTCGACGCGCGAGACCAGGAGGCCCGGCGACGTGGGCGTGGCGGTGATCGAAGCGGTGGTCGCACTGGTATCCGGAACCGTGCCGAAATCACAGCGCGCGGTGGCCGCGCCGGCGACGACGCAGGGCTGGATGCCGACGTCGTAGACCGGATCGTTCCGCCAGGTCCCGCCGCCGGCCGTGGCCGACGCGGTGCCGCCGCCGAAGCCATCGGTCAGCGTGACGCTGCGCGGCAGCCCGGGCCCGCTGTTGCTGGCCCGTGCGGCGCAAATGATGGGCTCGCCCACGAGCGCGACCTCGCCCGGCGATGTGCACACGGTGAACGCCGAGAGGTCCGCCGTGTCTTCGTCGTCCAGCGGGATCTCGTCGACGATCACCGAGAGCTCGTACTCGCCGCCCGCGGGCAGATCGTCGGCGCCGAGGTCGTGGGCGGCGAACGTCGCGTTGACCCGCGCAATTTCATCGTTCGCCCAGTGGTTGGGAAAGTCCACGGCGCAGACCGCGTACTCGAAGATGCCGAGAAAGTGATCGTCGAAGAAGAAATCGAGGCAGTCCTGATCGTAGCCATTGGTCTTGACGGTGTAGTCCTGGTCGTGGCGGAGGTAGAAGTCAAAGCTCGCACCGGTGAACGACATCAAGCCGTCGCCAAACGCGAAGTCGTCGTCGTAGTCGTCCATGTTGCCGTTGGCGAAGTCCGACAGACGGATCCACGCATGGGGGGCGCGATTCAGGTTCATCCACATGAACGACAATTCGCCGTCGCCGGGATCGAGATCGTGGTCCTCATGTAAGTCCATCTGCGTCAGCGTCAGCTTCCGATGCGGCAGGACCGGGTCGGGCGGCACCACCCAGCCGGTATAGATGCGCCGCGCATAAATCGCCTGGGGAGGCGTCGCGGTGCCCGCCAGCGGCACCCTCACGTGCGCCATCCAGTGCTGATCGAACTGTGGATCACCGATGCAGCCACCCGCCGCGGCGATCCTGGTGACGGACGGCGCGATCGACACCGTGTTACGGGGGCCGAGGTCGATGCGCTTGCTGAATGCGCCTTGCGGCGGCTGGGGCGGGAGGCACACGTCGAACTCAAAATCGGTGTCGATGCGAGTGGTCCGGTACGAGTCGTCCGCCGGAGGTGGATCCTCTCCGCACGTGTCCGGGTGATCGCCCAGGATGATGTGAATCCCGCAATTCAGTTGGTTCACCACGTAGCCGCCGCGGCCGTGGATGTACAGGTCGGTCAGGGTCACCGGCACCGGGGTGGTGCCGGTACCGGGAAGCGGCGCCGCCTGGTTGCGCATCGAGGCGACGGCCCGGGCCGGGTGAATCTCGGTGTGGAACAGATCGCCGCTCGGGTGGCCGCAATCGAAGACCCAGTGCCCGTCCGTCCACACCCGATCGCCGTCCGACGGCCACGCCCATTTTGGAAACGTCGGGTTCGCCCCGTCGCCGGACTTTTCGTCGGGCCGGATGCCCATCTCCCATTCCACGGCAAGCGAGTCCACCGTGCCGTCCATGTCTTCGTCGCTCGAGACCACGCTCAGCAGATCTTCCTGGCCGGGGTCGAGTCGGATTTTGAAGTCGGTGTCGTGCGAGTCATGAGTAGCCGGCGTGTCCGGCCCCGCCACGTGCACGTCGTACGCCCTGCCGACGGCGAACCGGAGCTTCTGCCTCGAATCGACCCAGTGCCAGCCTTCATCGGGCAAGCCGAACGGGGTCCATTCGAACAGCAGCAGGTCGATGCCGATCCGCAGCTCTCCGCAGATTCGCGATACGCCCGGGTTGAGAGGAAGGGGTTGCGGCTGGGCGTCGGCGCGCGCGGGTGAAGCCATCGTGACGGCTGCCGTGAGCGCGATGATCAACGCCACCGGGCAGCGCGTGCGGTCCTGAGATCTCATGCGTTCTCCTCTGGAGGTGTAGGCGGGATGCTACAACGCGGCGACGTGTTGAGCACACAGTTTTTCGGCTTCTCGCCGATCTGACGTTTCTGTCGTCGTTGTTACGGAAATGATCGACCGCGCGACGGTCAGCGGAAGATGCCGCGGATGCGACGGCCCGCTTCGGACGCCCACCCTTGCACGGTGCGCGTCAGGCGCTGGCGAATCGAGCCGCGATGGAGGGTGCAGAGGCGATCGGGAATATTGTCGCCGTCCTTGAAGAACTCCGTATAGATCGGGCATCCGTCAACCGGCTTGCGATAGC
>JANOZI010000140.1:0-1687 GCA_031429375.1 Acidobacteriota bacterium
CGGCAAGCGGGCCGTGGAAGGCCGTTTCGTCGACGCCGTCTATCCGACCAGCAAGTTCCAGGAAGCGGTCGCCAAGCGGGCGCAGGAGCTCGCCGCGAAATCCGATCGGCCCGCCGACGGCCCAGGTGTGAAGCTCGGTCCATTGGACGCCGTGCTCGACGGCGATACGATCGCCTATAAGTACGTGAAGGGTTCGATCGATCGCACCAAGCGCTTGTGTGAATTGACGATCGCGGCGCCTGGCGGGCCAGGCGAGTCTGCAACAGGCGGGTCTAAAGACCCGCCTCTACATGACATGCCCACGACCCCGGAGGAGTTTCTCGCCGCCGGCGATCAGGCGTGGCCGATCCGCGCCTTCCGCGAGCTGGACGACGCGTTGCTGCGGCTCCGGCTCAACGAACCCGAGATCGGCACCATCGTCCTGCGCACCACCGGCGACCCGAAGGCGGTGCTTGCGGTTGATGCGACGCTCGACGCCCACAAGTCCCACTGGCTGGTGCGCGAGATCATCAGCCTGATCCGCCGCACGCTGAAGCGCGTCGACCTGACCTCGCGCAGCTTCTTCGCGCTGATCGAGCCCGGCAGCGCGTTTGCCGGCACGCTGCTCGAGCTCGCGCTGGCGGCCGATCGCGTCTACATGCTCGATCATCCCGACCAGTCCAACACCATCGCGCTGTCGGTGATGAACGGCGGCGCCTATCCGATGAGCAACGGACTGTCGCGCCTGCAGGTCCGCTTCCTCGGCGAGCCCGACTCGGTCGGCAGGGCGCTCTCGCATGACGGTCCGCTCGATGCGCGGGCGGCGCTCGAGCACGGCCTGGTGTTCTCCGCGCCCGACGACATCGACTGGGACGACGAAGTGCGGATGGCGCTCGAAGCGCGCGCGGCGTTCTCGCCCGATGCGCTGACCGGCATGGAGGCCAACCTGCGCTTTGCCGGCCCGGAGACGATGGAGACGAAGATTTTCGGGCGGCTCACCGCCTGGCAGAACTGGATCTTCCAGCGGCCCAATGCGGTGGGCGAGAAGGGCGCGCTGATGACCTACGGCCGTGAGGGCAGGCCGTCGTTTGACTTCAAGAGGACTTGATCGACAAACCTAAAGGTTTGTCGCCACGGAGCACCGCATGATTTCCGCTGAAAAAATTCCGAACAATGTGAATCTATCCGGCAACAAGCGGCTGCTGCGCGCGCTCGAGCACTGGCAGCCCGCCTATCTCGATTGGTGGCGCGACATGGGGCCGCCTGGATTCCAGGATAGCCACCAGGTCTACTTGCGCACCGCCGTGAGCGTGGACGCCGCGGGCTGGGCGCACTTCGATTACGTCAAGCTGCCGGAGTATCGCTGGGGCATTTTCCTGGCAGAGCCGACGCACGATCGCCGGATCGGCTTCGGCGACTTCAAGGGCCAGCCGGTGTGGCAGGAAGTGCCCGGCGAATTCCGCAACCAGCTGCGCCGGCTGATCGTGATCCAGGGTGATACCGAGCCTGCCAGCGTCGAGCAACAGCGCTCGCTCGGCGCCCATTGCCCGAGCCTCTACGACCTGCGCAACCTGTTCCAGGTCAACGTCGAGGAAGGGCGCCATCTCTGGGCCATGGTTTACATGCTGCACTCGTACTTCGGGCGCGACGGCCGCGAAGAGGCCGAGGCGCTGCTCGAGCGCCGCAGCGGCAACGACGACACGCCGCG
>JANOZI010000141.1:0-3007 GCA_031429375.1 Acidobacteriota bacterium
CCAAGACCGTAGGCGAGCGTGGCGATCTGGACTTCGTCTGTATCCGCCGCGGTGACCACGGCGTCCGGGCCGATCTCGCCACGATAGAGCTGAAGGCGCCGCGTGTACGCGTTGGTCACCGGCTTCGAATCCGGTCGCCGATCGAGCATCGCCTTGGCTTCGGCGCCGCGCCCGGCTCGACTGAGCGACATCCACAACCAGTCCGTGGAACCCGCCAGTTCGCCGGCGTCCGGTGCGATCGGCTGAGCCTTGGCGAACGACGCGGCCGCTTCGGCAAAGTCGCCGCGCAAGTACTGAACGACACCGAGGTGATACCAGATGCCGTAAATCGTGCTGTCGATCTTGCCGCCGCGCGTGAGGTCGGCGAACGCGCGATCGAATTCACGCACGGAAAGATAGCGATGCCCGCGCCAGCGGAGGAGCAGCGCATTGTTCGGTTCGATCTCGAGCCCTCGCGTGAATGTCGCGATGGCTTCGCGAAACTGCCGCGCACCGGACTGGGCGACGCCGAGTTCGATGATGCGGGTGATGTTCTTCGGATCCGCCTCGAGTGCCGCTCGCGCGGTCTTAACAGCGTCCGTATCGGGAAGGGAGCGGTACTCAACGCCCGCCGGTGACTTGTATTGCACCGATTGCGGGTTTGCCTGGTCCGCATCGAGCACAGGTCCCAAGATGATCGCCGCGGTGATGATGGACCTCAATGCGGCACGGTGAAAGTCTGTAAGCGGCATAGGTCGGGATTCTACTGGAGAAACGACCGGCTGGATTGCTGGCTCGAGTTTGGGAGTTGGCAGGCGCGAAGGGTGGCTGCCGGTGGCGCTGAGCTCGAAGCAGATTAGAATCAGCCACCCTGATGAATACCCGCCGCCAGTTTCTGATCAAGGCGCCGCTTGGTTTTCTGGTCGCGACTGCGGCTTGTAATGACGCCGCGCCGGCCGCTCCACAATCCGCTCCGCCAACGTCAACCGCCGCCGGCGCCCCGCCGACATTTGGCACCGGCGCCGGTTCCGGGCCGCCTGTCACAGCGGACACGTTCGCCGAAGCCGAAAAGCTCGTGCAGATCACGATGACGCCCGCCGAGCGGCAGCAGCTGGCCGAGTCGTGGCGAACCTCATTGGCACAGTATCTCGAGCGGCGAACCGGGCCGCGCAAGGTGGCGCTCGCAGACACCGATGCGCCGGCGATGCTGTGGAATCCGCAACTGCCCGGAATGCCCGCTCCGCCCGCGGTCGATCGCTTCGTGCGATCCGCGGCGACCGGCGCGCCGCTGCCATCTACCGAAGACGCGATCGCATTTGCGCCCGTGACGGCGCTCTCCCGGTGGATCGAAGCGCGACAGTTGTCGTCGGAGCGGCTCACGCAGATCTATCTGTCGCGGATCGATCGCCTTGACGGGAAGATCCGATCGGTGATCACGGTGACGCGCGATCACGCGCTGGCGCGCGCCAGGGCCGCCGATGCCGAGATCGCCGCCGGGAAATATCGCGGCGCCCTGCACGGCATTCCATACGGCGTGAAAGATCTCCTCGACACCAGTGGCATCGCGACCACCTATGGCGCGGAGCCTTTCCGCCACCGCGTGCCGGCATCGGACTCCGCGGTGGTGCGCCGGTTGAACGAGGCCGGAGCCGTGCTGGTCGCCAAGCTGTCGCTCGGCGCGCTGGCGCTCAACGACATCTGGTTCGGCGGACAGACGATGAACCCGTGGCTGCTCGAGGAAGGCGCATCGGGGTCGAGTGCCGGACCAGGCGCCGCCACTGCCGCCGCGCTGGTCGCGTTCTCAATCGGCAGCGAAACCGGCGGCAGCATCGTCTCGCCGGCCATGCGATGCGGTGTCACCGGCCTGCGTCCGACGTTCGGCCGCGTGCCGCGCACCGGCGCCATGACGCTGTGCTGGTCGCTCGACAAGCTGGGGCCGATGACGCGAACGGTGGAAGACGCGATGCTGGTGTTGCAGGCGATCGGCGGTCCGGATCCCGGTGATCCGTCCAGCGTTTCGAGCCATCTCGACTTCGATGCGACGGCGGCTGTGGCCGGACTCAGGGTCGGCTACATCGAGCAGTGGATGAGAGAGCGCCCCGCGACCGATGTCGATCGGGCCGCGATGGAAAAAATGCGCGCGCTCGAGATGGACCTGCAGCCGGTCACGCTGCCAGACTGGCCCTACAGCTCGTTGATGCCGGTGCTGTTCGCCGAGGGCGCCGCGGCGTTCGAGGAGCTGGCGTTGAACCACCAGCTCGGTACGCTCAAGGCGCAGGTGAAGGATGCCTGGCCCAACTTGTTCCGCCAGGCGCGCTTCCTCTCCGCGGTTGATTTCGTACAGGCCGATCGGCTGCGACGAAAGGTCGCGCTCGAGATGGCGAGGATCTTCCGCGACGTGGATGTCCTGCTGGTGCCGTCGTTGCGCGACGAGCAGCTCACCATCACCAACTTCACCGGCCATCCGTCATTGACGCTGCGCGCCGGTTTCGTCGACGTGTCCGAGGCTCGGAGCGATTGGGCGCCGGATCCGGCCAATCCGTTACCGCAGTTCAACCCGCCGCGGCGCGTGCCGCACGGCATCACGATTGTCGGCCGGCTGTTCGACGACGGCCTGATCGGCCGGGTCGGCGTAGCGCTCGAGCGTGCGTTCAATGTCGCCGCCGAGCGGCCCGCGAGTTTTTAGGTCGCTCAGTTGAGCATCCTACCGGACATTCGATTCGGTTGGCGAATCCTGGCGAAGAGCCCTGGATTCACGCTGGCGGCAGTGGTCGCGATCGCGCTTGGCGTCGGTGTGAACAGCATGATGTTCACCATCTACAACGCGGCGCTGTTCAAGACCCTTCCGTTCGAGAACCCCCGGCAGATCGTCCACATCCACACTCGGAATTTCGTCGAGGGCTGGGACAGGCGTGGCATTTGGTATGAAGATTTCCTGGAGTATCGCGCGCAGGCCCGATCGTTCGAGGGGCTCGCCGCGTTCATGGACTACAACGGCTTTACGATCAGGGACGAACGCGGCGCACCG
>JANOZI010000142.1:0-5215 GCA_031429375.1 Acidobacteriota bacterium
GCGGTGAGTTGCCGCGATTGCCGCTGGCGCGGTAGACGGCGATCTGGCGGTTCGTCACGGTGCCGACGAGATCGCCCAGCGGTTTGCCGGCGATCTGTCCGAGCAGATCAAGCAGCGCGAACTCGAGACTCGCGACCGGCACCCAGAACGGCAGGCCCTGCCACTTGTAATTCGAGCTGGCGAGATACACGCCGTCGATCAGCGCATCGAGATCGCGGGCATCCTTGCCGATGAAAAACGGCGCGACGCGACGCGCCAGGATCGGCCACGCCGCTTCGAGCACGTCGGGATGCCCGGCGGCCATCCCCGTCGCCCCCTCACGCGAGCGTACGCGGATGAGGAATTGATCGTCTGACCGGATGATTTCAACCGAGGCGATCGTCACCGGCTCGCGCCACAGCTCCTGGCGCAGCACCGGCGCTCGCAGTGCGGCATCGAGTTTCGCGTTGAGGGCATCGTCAGGTTCGGCCGCGGCGCCCGCTGACGGGCGCGCGACCGCGACGCCGCCGGCCAGCGCACCGAGCTTGATGAAATCACGCCGTGTCGATGTCGTGGCCACGTTGGTGATCCTCGTCGAGCGTCCTCAGTTCTTGGTCGGCGTGCCCCCGCTGATCACTTTCTCGGGTTCGACGATCGTGGAGACCCCGGCCGCCGTCATCACCCGGCGCAGCCGGTCCGCTGTCGGTTCGTGGAAGCGGAGATTCATGCCGCGATGCACGCCGACCGCGATCCGGAGCGGCGTCCACCCCATCACGTTCTTGCGATGCCAGATGTCGACGCGCGCGCCGCGCGCCACCAGCAGATCGACCACCGACGGCAACTGCTTGTAGGCGGCGCCGTGCATCGCGGTGTTGCCGTTCTTGTCGACGGCGTTGACATCGTTGCCGAGCGCCAGCGCGAGCTTCACCGCTTCAATCGCTTCCGCCTCGCTGCCGGCATCCTCGCCGGGCGAATGCGTACCGGCGCCGGCGGCAGCCATGAGCGGCGTCGTGCCGTCTTCATTCGCCAGCAGTGGATCGGCGCCCAGGTCAGCGAGGACGCGCATCATCTCGAAGTCGGCGGTGCGCGCCGCCAGGAAAAACGGCGTGCCGCCGATCAGGTTCAGGGCGGTGGTGCCGACGCCGGGCCGCTTGGTCACGCGCGCGTTGAGGTTCGCGCCGCGGGCGGCGAGCTTTCGCACCAGCTCCAGGCTGTCGAGACGTCCGGAGCCTTTCGGCCCCGGGCCGTTGCTGCCCTGTCCGGGCTTGCGCATCCAGGTGATGTGATGCAACGCGGTCCAGCCCGGACCCGACGCGGTGGGGTCGGCGCCGCGATCGAGAAGGTAGGCAGCGAGCTCGAAATGATTGCTGCCAACCGCCAGGTGCAGCGCGCCGGGCCCGGACGGCGCCTCTTGCGACGAGCCCCCGGGCCGCCGCCGTCCGTCGGTGCTTGGCACCGTATCGTGAATGTTCGCTCCCGCATCCAGCAGGGTCCGCACCGCGTCAGCGCGGCCCTCGCGCACCGCGAACAGCCAGGCGGTCCACCCCGCCGTCGATCGCGTCTGCAGATCGGCGCCGCGTGCGATCAGCGTCGTGATGGTGTCGACATGGCCCTCGGCGGCTGCCCACATCAGCGCCGTCTGGCCGCGGGTGCGTTCGGTGGCGTCGAGACGCGCGCCGCCGGCGATCAAGGCGTCGACCGCGCCGACCACGCCGGTCCGTGCCGCCGTCATCAGCGCGGTTTCGCCGTCCGGAAGCGCGGTGTTTGGATCGGCGCCCGCTTTGAGTAGCAGCGCAATCAGCGCGGGGCTGCCGTTGAGCGCCGCCAGCGACAGCGGCGAGACGCCGTAGCGGCTGGCGATCGAGACGTCGGCGCCTGCGGCGATGAGCCGCTTCGCCGCGTCGAGATCGTTGTTCGCCGCGGCCCAGTACAACGCCGTGGTGCCGTCGGCCGCGGCCGCGTTGACGGTGGGACGTAGCGTTTGCGTGTGACCGGCAGAGGCCGGCAGCAGCAGCGCCGCCATGAGCCACGCCGTTTGCCGCCGGCTCATAGCGCGAGCGGCTCCACGATGTCTTCGAGCTGGCCGGTGCTGTCGGCGAACCGATCGATCGGCACGCCCGATTTGTCCAGCATCGTGACCAGCAGGTTGGCCATCGGCGTCGGCTGCGCGTAGCTGATATGCCGCCCGCCCTTGAGGGTGCCGGCGCCGCCGCCGGCGACCAGGATCGGCAGCCGCGTGTGATCGTGCACGTCGGGGTTGCCCATGCCGCTGCCCAGCAGATACATCGAGTGATCGAGCAGCGTGCCGTCGCCGTCCGGCGTCGCCTTGAGCCGGTCGAGGAAGTAGCCGAACAGCGAGACGTGATACGCGTTGATCTTCGCAACCTTCGCGACCTTCTCCGCATCGTTGCGATGATGCGTCGTCGGATGATGCGCTTCGGGGACGCCAATCTGGGGATAGGTGCGGGTGCTGACCTCGCGCGCCATTTGAAACGTGATCACGCGCGTGATATCGGCTTGCAGCGCCAGCACCTGGAGATCGAACATCAGCCTGACGTGATCGTCCCAGGACGAGGGCGCGCCCAGTGGTCGATCGAGACTGCCTGGCAATTCGCCGGTCGCCGCCTGAAGCTCGGCACGCTGGATGCGCCGTTCGATCTCGCGCACCGAATCGAGATACTGCGACACCTTGGATCGATCGCCGGGCCCGAGCTTGTGTTGCAGCCGCCCCATGTCGTCGAGCACCCAGTCAAGAATGCTGCCGCTCTTGCGCAGCTCCGCGCGCCGATCGGCGGCGGTCCCGCCGTCGCCGAACATGCGCTCGAACACGACCCGCGGGTTGGCTTCTGTCGGCAGCGGCGTCGTGGCGGTCGACCACGACAACGTGTTCATGTAGACGCACGCGTAGCCGTTGTCGCAGGCGCCGACGACGTAGTTGAAGTCGGTGGCGAGCTCGAGCGACGGCAGTGGCGTGTCGCTGCCCATGCGCCGGGCGGCGATCTGATCGACGGTGACGTCCATCTCGTAGTCGGGGCCGTCGGTCGCCTTGGCCCGCGCCGCGCTGAGGAACGTGCAGTTGGCCGTGGCGTGGTTGGCCGACGAATACGCGTTCTTGTGTTCGAGGTTCGACAGCACCGTCAGCTGCGACAGGTGCGGCATCAGCGACTTGAGCGTGGGAGACAACTCGGTCAGCGTGCCGGTTTGCTTCGGCGTCCACTCGCTGATGATCGATCCCATCGGGATGTAGACGAATCCCAGACGCCGTACGGGATTGGCGGCCGTCCGCGCGACCGCCGTCAGCGCCGGCACCATCGCGTCAAGTAGCGGCAGGGCGAGCGTCGCGCCGACGCCGCGCAGAAACGTGCGCCGCGGCAGAGCCATTCGCGTGACGATCATGGAGTCCTCCTCATCCGAAACGGAGTGCTGGTCGCGACTCCCGCCATGATAGAGGAGAAGCGATAGTTTGTGGCCGCCGCATTTCGCGTAATGGCGCGCACCGCCGCGGCATCAGCGGCCTCCAGACCGCGGCCGAGGGCGTAGGTCAGCAGTTTTTCGGTGACGTTTGCGGCGAAGTCGCGCGGCCGCCCGGCCAGCGCCTGCCGCAGGCCGCTGACACCGTCGAAGGGCCGGCCGTCGGGAAGCGCACCGGTCGCGTCAATCGGTATGCGCCCATCATGCGTCCGCCACTGACCGACCGCATCGAAGTTCTCGGTGGCGAGCCCGATGGGATCCATCAATGCGTGACAACTGGAGCACGCCGGGTTGGCACGGTGCTCGGTCATCCGCTCGCGCATCGTGAGCGCCTTGCCGCCCGTTTCCGGCAACGGCGGGACATTCGCCGGCGGCGCCGGCGGGGCCATGCCAATGAGGTTCTCCAACACCCACTTGCCGCGCTGCACCGGCGAGGTGCGGTTGGCATAGGAGGTCACGGTCAGAAGGCTCGCCTGCCCGAGCAGGCCCCCCCGCGGGCTGCCCTCAGGCAACATGACCCGCCGAAAATGCGCGCCGTAGACGTGCGGAATCCCATAGTGCCGGGCGAGCCGTTCGTTGAGGAACGTGTAGTTGGCGGTGAGCAGATCGAGCACGCTGCGATCGTCGGTCTTGATGCTCTCGAAGAACAACTCCGTCTCGCGCCGGAATGCCTGCCGGAGGTTGTCGTCGAAATCCGGAAACAGGCGCGGGTCGGGCGTCGCGGCGGCGAGATTGCGCAAGTACAGCCACTGGCCGGCGAAGTTGGTGACGAGCGCGGCGGATCGCGGGTCCGTCAGCATCCGTCGCACCTGCTGTTCGAGCACCGCCGGCTCCTGCAATTTGCCGGCCGCGGCCACGTCGATCAGCTGATCGTCCGGGATGCTGCTCCAGATGAAGAACGACAACCGCGACGCGAGTTCCAGATCGCCTAGGGCGTAGGCCGTGCCCGCAGGCACGTTCGGCGGATCGCGCTCGATGCGGAAGAGAAACTGCGGGCTGACCAGCAGCGCGCGCAGCGCCATCTCCATCCCGGCCTCGAAGTCGCTCCCCTCGGCACGACTCTGCTGATAGAACGTGAGGAGCCGTTTCACTTCATCGCTCGCCACGGGACGACGATAGGCGCGCCGGGCGAGTGCCGACACGATACGCGTGGCGCAGCCGGGTTCATCGACGGGCCCGGTCGGGCGGCAGCTGAAGATCCGGCGACGGCTGGCGGTGTCGCCGGCGCCCGTCGGATTGAAGGGGCCGGCCACGGACACCGAAAAAATCGCCGCCAGGCGGCGGCCGTTGTAATCGGCCAGAAACGGCTGGCGCGCCGCTTCACTGACCGCTGACGGTTTCCCCAGAAACGACACCGTCACCCGGTGTGGCCCGGCCTTGATCGCATACCGTCCGCGGAGCTTGGCGTCGGCGTTGACGTTGTCGACGCGATACTCGGGATCCTGGCCATCGGTTTTGGGCGGCGGCAGCAGGGTGAAGACCTGTAACCGTTCGCCGTCGACGGCCAACTCGATGTCGCCGCCTTCGCCGAGGCCTTCGATGCGTTCGTCGCGATCGCGAGTCAGACGGATCTGAAACAGGTACTCGCCGTCCTGCGGAAAGGTATGACGGAAGACAGTGCCGCCGCGCGTGCCGAACGGCAGCTGTTCGTGCACCTGCTCGTTCTGCGTCAGGTCCAACGGCAGGATCACGGTGTGCTCCGCCGGGCCGCGAACCGCACCGCCGATCGCAAGGCGGCTGACTTTTCGCGCCGCGGACACGTAGC
>JANOZI010000143.1:0-8968 GCA_031429375.1 Acidobacteriota bacterium
GGTTCATGCGCGTTGTTCGGCGGGGGAGATGGCGGCCATATTCCGACACGCAGATAAATCACTCTTCAGGAGGGGACCTATGAGACATCTAACAACCGTTGCACTGATGCTCAATCTCGGTATCGCAAGCCTATATGCACAACAGCCCGGTGAAGAACACTCCCGCGCCAGGCGCGAAAGGATGAGGTTCTCGGGAAGCACCATGTCCACCACACTCGCTATCGCGCCCAACACCTTGAACCACGAATCACACGTGGCCGGTAACAGTTCGCTGGGACCGTTCACCTATCATGGCCTGTGGGCTGACGATCCCGGCTCGCGGTCCTCCGGCAGTTGCGGCAGCGGTTTTGGCCCGAATTTTCGAATTGTGGCCGGCGCGGGGGTGTTTCGCTTCGAGGACGGAAGTCTCTTGACGGTCCAGCTCACGGAGGGAACTCTGTGCGTGGATATCGCGGATCCCGCGCATCCGGTAGGCCGCCAGTTCGAGACTTATCAGATCACAGGCGGAACCGGCCGTTTCAAGCATGCCGCCGCGAGTTGCGGCGTAACGGCCGGAGATTGCACCCTTCAATTGACGGCCACCCGGGGGGTGGTGTTGCGCGACTCCTCCGGCGCGCCCAAGTTCTTCACGTTTACGGGTGAATTCCAGGGAACCCTGCCCCATTTCGGCAACGGCGACAAACTGCCATAGCACGAGTCCAGTCACGGAAAAGGACATTGGGCCACTGGTCAAGGGCTCTGCCGGGATATCAAGGGCAGAGCCCATCGCGTCTGGCGCTACCTTGGCAAGGGGCGGTTCGTGACGATGTGGGACATCGGAGCCTGGTCGGCCCGAGGCATCATCGCGTTCGCACTACTCGTTGCGCCGCGTTGAAGGTGCTTGTCGCGTGCAGTCACACGGGCGGGTGTGCGAATGCCTGAAGGGTGATGGCGTGCCGGTAGGCAAACAATCGCTTCAGTCTTCTCTGCACGACAAGCCGACCGACCAGCCATCCGATCGTGCCGAACGGCAGTTCGTACTCGATCGCGTCTTCGAGGACCGAGGCCTGCGGACCGTGCGGAACCATCCGGTGCACGTGCTTCCAGTAGCGAAACGGACCCGCGAGCTGCAGGTCCGTGAATGAACGACCATGCTGGTAGTCACGATGTTCCAGGTCCCACCGCAGCGAAAAGGGCTTCAAGCCCACGCGTAGCGATACCCGGGCGCCGTCACGAATCCCGCCCTCGTGCCGCACTACCCGCACGCGTTCCCCCGGAGGCGTGAGCCGTTCGAAGGCGCCCGGGGCTTCGTGCCAATCGAACACCGCCTCGGCGGACGCGGGAATGCGCGAGGTCGCGACGAATGTAATGCGGTGCATGACGACCTCAGGCCACCGCGAAAATGAGGGCCGAACAGGTCTTGCGGCCGGTGCGGCGGTAGCTGTGCGGCACCGACGCATCGAAGTACATCGCGTCGCCGCTCTCGAGCATGTGTTCGGTGGCTTCGACCGTCACGCCAAGCTCTCCGGAGAGCACGTAGATGATCTCAACGCCAGCGTGCTCATGCGGGCGCGCCTTCCCCCCGGTGATTGGGTGGAACGTCGCCAGATAAGCCTGGCATCTCGGCTCGGCCACCGGAAAGGTCAAGCTCTCGAAGTGAAAGGCCGGATCGCGCCGGCCGGGGGTCTCGGGGAACCGCAGGCGCGCGGCGCGCCGTACGATGGCGAGCGCGCGGTGCTTGCGGTGATCGGCGAAGAAGTAATCGAGGTCCACGTTGAAGACCATCGCGATCCGCAGCAGTGTCTGCAGCGTCGGAAACATCTTGCCGCGCTCCAGCTTCGACAGCAGCGCGGGCGACAGCCCCGTGTGCAGACCCAGGTCGACCAGCCCGAGCTTCTTCTTGAGCCGCAACGCTCTGAGCTTGCCGCCGATCTCGTAGCGGCTGAGTTCGTCGGTCAGCACGGTCGTTTGAGCCACTGCACCGCCATTTTACTACAACGAAAAAAACTTGCTCCTCATTTGTAGGGGACGCGGCGTCAGGACGGGACGTCGTCCCTCTCGCCGGCTCGCACCAGGCCCTGTTTTGACTCTGAGGTAAACCCGCGCCGCTTTTTATCCCTGAACTCACACCACTTTGCGAGTCGAGCCGATTTGACTGTTCGGCAAATAATTTTCTTAATATGATCGCTGCATTGAAGGTCGGCGTGCGGAAAATTTCTGCCCGCCTCCCCCGACGACACACAACGCAGTCAACAGGAGAGTACGAAATGTCGAATATTGTCGAAACCGCAACAACCGCAGGCTCGTTCAAGACGCTGGTGGCCGCCGTGCAGGCGGCGGGCCTGGGGGACACGCTGTCAGGGCCGGGACCATTCACGGTGTTCGCCCCGACCGATGAGGCGTTTGCCAAACTGCCGGCCGGCACGGTTCAGGGCTTGTTGAAAGACATCCCGAAACTGACGGAGATCCTGACCTTCCACGTCGTCCCGGGCAAGCTCATGGCGGCCGACGTGGCTAAGCTGACCTCGGCGAAAACCGTGCAGGGTCAGCACGTGACCATCGCCGCGCTGAACGGCGTGACGATCAACGGCGCCAACGTGATTACGCCGAATATCGAGGCGGAGAACGGCGTCATTCACATCATCGATCGCGTCATTCTGCCTCAGTAGACGCTGATCAACGCTGAGGTCATCGACCTCCGCGCGAGTGCGCACTCAGGGAAGGGCAGCGACGTGAGGCCCGGCTCTGAGTGCGGTGGTCGTATCTCTTTTGGTCTCGATGTGGTTCGGGCTGATCGGTCCACCCAATAAAGAAGCCGGGGTGTTCGTCGGGCTGTGGGTGCCGTCGATTCTCTCGACCGGACTATGTCGGATCCACGCCGTCGAAGGCTGGTCGGCGAATCGGTCTTCGAGGACAACCATCAGGTGGCGCGTGGAACGTCTCACGCATCCCTCTCCATGACGCCCGCCCCCCGAATGCTCTTGAACGCGGCCAATGCCTCCGCCCGAGCGGTCGCATGGTCCACAACGGGCCGTGGATAAGTCTCACCCAGCCGCACCCCCGCCGCCTCCAGCATTGCGAGCGGCGCTTCCCACGGCGCGTGCAGATGTTCGGCCGGGAGTTGCGCGAGCTCGGGCACCCGCCGGCGGACGTAGTCGCCCGCCGGATCGAACCGCTGTCCCTGCAGAACCGGCGCAAACACCCGGAAATATGGGGCCGCGTCCGCGCCGCAACCGGCCGTCCACTGCCACCCGAGCGTATTGCTCGCCAAGTCGGCATCAACGAAAGTGTCCCAAAACCACCCCGCGCCCGCATTCCAAGGCAGCCGGAGATGCTTCACCAGAAACGACCCTGCGACCATGCGCACCCGATTGTGCATCCAGCCTGTGCGCCACAACTGCCGCATGCCAGCGTCGACAATCGGATAACCGGTGCGACCCCGCTGCCAGGCGCGCAGCATCTCGCCCGTCGGATCGGGCCGCCACGGAAACCCCGCGAAGTCCTCGCGCAGCGGTTTCTCCGGCGTGTGGTTGAAGTGAAACAACAAATGGTGGGCGAACTCCCGCCAACCGACCTCGCTCAGGAACACCGCCGCCCCTTTCGACGGCGGAAAAACGCCAGGGTCGCGCGACACCGCTCGCACCTCCGCCCAGATCTGCCGCGGACTGACCTCGCCGAAGTGCAGATGCGGCGAGAGCATCGACGTGCCGTGGACTGCGGGAATGTTGCGCTGCTCGGAATACGCCGCCATGGCGCGGCCGGCGAACGCCTTCATCCGCTTCGCCGCGCCGGCTTCCCCCGGAGTCCACGCGTCGAAAAATTCCGTGTCCCAAGGAATCCGGGGCCGGAGTTCGAGAGCATCGAGGGGCAAGCGATTGCGGCCAGGCCGCTGGCGCCGGAATCTTTCCCGCCGGCACCTTGGCGGGTTCCGCCACCGGAAGCGTCAGACAATGACGCCAGTAGGGCGTAAAAACCTGAAACGGCCGATCCTGCTTGTTGGCGATGGTGTGCGGCTCGTTTAGCAGCGCCCCGTTGAAACTCTTGGCTTCCACCCCCGCAGCGACCCACGCACTCTTGAGCCTGGCGTCGCGCGTAATCAACGCCGGCTCGTAACGGCGATTCCAATAGATGGCATCGGCTCCGGTCTGCTTCATCAGGGCAGCGAGAATCGCCCCAGAATCGCCGCGCGCGACGATCAAACGCGACCCGCGTTCGCGCAACGCGGCATCGAGCGCACCGAGGGACTGGTGCAGCCACCAGCGGGAGGCACCACCCGGCGCCCATTTTCCGTCGGCGTCGTCGTCGAGTATGTAGACGGGAATGACGGCCCCGCCGCGTGCGATCGCCGCGTTCAGTACCGGATTGTCCTGCAGCCGAAGATCCAAGCGAAACCAGACGACACACGGCGTCATCGACGTTTACCAAACAAAGCGTTCTGGAGGGATTGCGCGCCACGCACGACGCGACGAGCTCTCACCAGCCCTCGGATCCGGGTTCACCCTTGAAGGGTCCGACGAGTTCCGGTGTGACCCACCCGCCATAAAACCGGCCGGGCTGCGCGACGACTGGAATTGAATCGACCGCGCATTCGACCAGGGATGGGTAGAAGGCAAAGTAGCCCCGGATGCGTTCGTAATGTGCCAGCGGATTGGCGTACGACCACGCGGCGGCGTTCACCCGACGGCCGGGAACACTCACCGACCAGTAGCGCGCCTCGCCCTTACACTCACAGCGCGAGGTTTCGGCTTCCATCTCGAGGAACTCCGTCCGCACGTCATCCGGTGGCACATAGACCGTGGGCGGGCTCGCCGTTTCCAGCAGGCGCACACTGCGTCTGGAACGGGCGATCTCGTGCGCGCCAACCCGGACAATCACTTCGCGGGCGTCGGATGCGAGCGAAGGATGGTGGACCAGAACAGGGCCAGTTGGAACCCAGTGATCAGCTGGCTGCGGCGGATTGAGCGCTTGAAGTTTGCCGAGTGACACGCGACCATGCCCCGCTCACCGCAACCGGGCGTGTTCCGCCCGTGCTTCGGTGATGAGCGGGATCGCGGCGTCGGCGTTCTCCCACAGCGCAAACAGATCGTCGTACACGCTCTTCGCCTTGACGGTGTCGCCCGAGAGCGCGAGCGCTCGCGCCAGCTGCAGGCGCGCCATTGCGCCCATGGGATCGACGAGCACGATGCTTCGATGATTGAGAATCCGCTGGAACTCGGCGGCGGCTTGGGCGGGTTGACGGGCGGCGAGGTACGCCAGTCCGCGAACATAGATGGGGTACAGGCCGCCGAAGCGTCCGACGAAGCCGACACGCCCAAGCGCGAGATCGTAGCGCGAGGCGGTTTGCAGCGCGTGAATCGCCGCGGCCGCATCAGGAGTGGGAGTGTTCAATGAGAACAGGGCCCGCAGCGTCGGCAGATACATGAATTGCACCGACGTATCCTCTGGGAACTCGCGCGCGAGAACCTGGGCGAGGGCTCGCGATTGCGGCAGATCACCTGCGAGGGCGAGTGCGAACGCCGCGGCATAGTCCACTTCGCGACCGCCCCTTCCGAGCTCGAGCGCCCTGGTGGCGCTCTGCCTGGCGGCGGCCGCATTCCCATAAAACGCTTCCCACACGGCGGTGGCCGCTTCGAACAAGCCGGCCCGCTCGCGTCGACCAGACTTCTGCGCGATCTGGACGGCGACCGCGGCCATCCGTCTCGCGTCCTGCAACTGGCCGGAGCGCGCCAGGGCCAGCGCCTCTATATGGGAGATGGTGTCTTCCGTGGCGGGACTCTTCCTGGCCGCTGTCACCGTCCGCCCGAGTTCGTTCTCGTTACCCATCAGGAAGGCGACGAAATACTGTGTCAGAAGCAGCTCGGCGGATTCCAGCTTGCGCTCCGCCGCGAGTCGGACCGTCAGCAAGGCATCATCAAGGCGATTCAGCAAGATCTGATTGAATGCCCTGTTGGCATAGGCCGGGGTACGGTCGGGATCCAACGCGGTGGCCTTCTCGGTTTCGGCGATCGCCAACTCATGTTGGCCGATGCTCATCAGGGCGAGACCCGCAATCAATGTGTGTGGCGACGCATCGCGCGGATAGCTCTCGGCCCACGTTTCCAACGTTCGTCGCTCCCGTTCCAGGTTCCCCGTGAAGTCGCGGTCGTACAGCGTTTCGATGAAGAAGCGCTCGGCGTCGCTGGCCCGATTGCGCAGCTGGTAGGCCTTGAGCAAGCTCTGTCGCCCGAGCGCCGACTCCCCCACACCGCTGTAGCGGAACCCGACATTCGCATGCGCCAGCGCAAAGTCGGGATCGATCGCGACCGCACGTTGAAAAAGCGGCAGGGCACGTACGGACCCTGAAAAGGCTGCTTTCATTCCGGCGCTGTAGGCCTGCAGCGCTTCGATCGACGGCGTCGTCGCTTCGAGCGGCGTCGAGTATCTCTCGACGGTGGCGAGCGATTCGCCAACCCGCGTTCGGAACCGAGTCGCCATCTGACTGAGCGTGCTCAGAACATCTTCTTTCCGCGACGCCTGTGCCTGCTCGTCGGCGAGGATGTCCCCGGTCGCGCAGTTGGTGGCGCGCAGCCCGAGGACGTACTGACTGCCAAGCGCCGCAATCGATCCGTGCAAGACCGCCGCACCGCCCGTCCGAACGCACACGACGCGCGCAACGTCGGGGGTCAATCGTGCATCCGGCGGCTGATCCATCAGCGGCAGCGTTCTGCGGATGCGTTCGTCCGAGACGAGGCTGAGGAACGGCGACTGCTGAAGCTGCACCGCGAGTCCTTGTCGGAGCGTATCGTCGAACACCGGGTCGCCCGTCGTGTTGGTGAACTCGGCGAGTACGATCGTGTCCTTGTCGGTGAGCGGCGCAGGACGGCGGCTATAGATCACGACCGCGACCGCAGCGGTGACGACGACGGCGGCCGCGCCGATCGCGAGCCACCGCGCGCGGCGACGCCCGAGCGCCGCTGGCGGCGCCACCGTTGCACCTTGCCCGCGTCTCAGTCGTTCGAGATCGGTGCGCAGGTCGGCGGTGTGCTGATACCGGAGTCCGCGGTCGGTCTCGAGGCATTTCGAAATGATTCGTTCCAGCTCCGGCGTGCCCTCGACGCGCAACCGGACGCCCGGCGCGGGTCGTGTCCCCGTGACCATTTCATAGAGGACCACGCCGAAGCTCCAGATGTCGGCACGCTGATCGACCATCCCGCCGCCGGCCTGCTCCGGCGCCATGTAGGCCGCAGTGCCCATCACGACGCCCTGCCGAGTGCCGGCCATCGTCGTCACGTCCGCCTCGTGGGTGGCCGGCACCCTCATCTTGGCGAGGCCGAAATCGAGCACTTTCACGCGATCGCGCGGGCCGATGAAGACGTTGGCGGGTTTGATGTCGCGGTGGACGATGCCCGCGCTATGCGCCGCGTCCAGCGCGTCGGCGATCTGGATGGCCACGTCGAGCGCCGTGGGCAGACTCATCGCACCGGCGGCGAGGCGATCCTTCAGCGTCGTGCCTTCCAGGTACTCCATGACGATGAACGGCCGTCCGCCCTGCTCGCCGATGTCGTGGATGGTACAAATGTTGGTGTGATTCGACGCCGACGCCGTCTGCGCTTCGCGCGCGAACCGGCTCAACGCCCCGGGATCGCGTGCCAGCTCTTCGGAGACGAACTTGAGTGCCACCGGACGGCGCAGCCGCGTGTCTTCGGCTTTGTACACGACGCCCATGCCGCCGCCTCCCAGCTTGGCGACGATGCGGTAGTGTGAGAGCGTCTGGCCGAGCAGCGGATCGCTGCCAGCGTGACTACCGTCGTCGCCGCGTTCTCCGGCGAGCTCGCGTGCGGCGAGATCCATCGCCGGAGCGCCGAGGAACCCGCCGGCGCGGTCGTGTGCGGCGACGAGCGATCGGACTTCGTCTTCCAGCTGTTGGTCGCCGCCACACGCGTGGCGAAGGTACGCGTCGCGCTCTACCGCGGCAATGTCGAGCGCGGATTGCAGCAGCTGATCGACGTGATTCCAGCGGTCATTGTCCATTGGGGGTGGGGCCGACGAGCTCTCGATACAACCAGGCTTTCGCGCTTTTCCACTCGCGCATCACGGTGATCGGCGAGACGCGCAGAACTTCGGCGGTTTCTTCCACGCTCAAGCCGCCGAAGAAGCGCAGCTCGACGACTTTCGCCTTGCGCGGCGCCCGCGCCGCCAACGCGTTCAAGGCATCGTCCAGGGCCGCGAAATCATCGGAGCGATCGGCGCAGACAACAGCCTCGGCATCGAGCGAGACATGCTCGGCGTTTGCGCCCCGCTTCGCATTGCGCCGCCGCGCGTGGTCCACGAGGATGCGGCGCATGGCCTGCGCAGCTGCCGCCATGAAATGCGCCCGGTTCTGCCACTGCATGCGTTTGTAGTCGACCAGCCGGATGTAGGCTTCATTGACCAGCGCCGTCGTCTGCAGGGTGTGGCCGGCCTGCTCGCGCTTCAGGAAGTAGTGCGCCAGGCGGTGGAGCTCGTCGTAGACGATCGGGGTCAGCCGAGCGAGGGCGCGATGGTCGCCGTCGGTCCACGCCCGGAGCAATCCACTGACGTCGTCCGGAAGTGGTTCAGCGGTGCTCACGCCGTCAGCCATGGTGGTTGGATCGCGGCATTATATCGGCCTTCTCCGTTTCTTCGACTGATAGCTCTTCCCGGGTTTCTGCGCCTATTTCAGTAGAACCCGCGGCCGAACCAATCGCGGGGCCGAAGGAGCAACCGATATGGTGAAGAACATCGTCAGAACCCTGGTGAGCGGACGTGAGCGCGCTGCAACGATGACAGGGCGCACGCTCATGTCGACCACAAGAATCCCGTGGGCACTGCTGCTGGCCGGCACGCTCGCGCTCGCGGCGACCGGGACGCAGGCCCGATCCATCGCGCAACCGGATCAGAGTAAGGAGCGGCAGGACTCGGGAAGCGGCGAACACCACATGCAGGGGCGGCCGTGGGGCATCGTCGGCGCCTGGTTTGGCACCACCACCAC
>JANOZI010000144.1:0-3138 GCA_031429375.1 Acidobacteriota bacterium
CAGTCCGACCAGCCGCGGCCGACCTGCGCGACCGTCACGACGCCGGCGATCAGCACGGCGAGAAGAAGAAGAATCAACCGGTGCGCGCGTGTATCCATCCGAGTCCTACCTGACACCAAAGGCGTAGAGCATCCCGTCCCACGTCCCGATGTAGACCCGGCCATTGGCGACGGTGATGCCACTGAAGTGAGTCCACGACGTAATCGTGTCGCCGCTGTTCCAGAGTTCCTTGCCGGTCTGACCGTCGAGCGCGTACAACATCGCTTTGCGAGAGTTGGGAATGCGCCGCGCCGCGCCGCTGGCAAGGCCGCCGCCGTACCTCGGCCCACCGGGCTCATTCCATGCGAGATCCTGAACCACCTGAGTGCCATCGACGCCACTCGAATACGCGAAGACGATGCCGTTGGCGATCACCGTTTCCTCCGCGAGGTCCATGTCGCGTGACAGCCATGCCGGCGTGAGCTGCCACTTGCCGGCGGCTTCTTCGAGCTTGTACGCGGCCACGCCGCCGCCCTTCGGACGGCTATGTTCGATCGGGGCCTTGAAGCTGGCGCTCACCGGCCCCCAGAACGGCGCGAGCACCCACTGCGTGCCCTGTGGATCCTGCCAGGCACTGAGCGCGCCCCAGATGCCGACGTTGTCGAACGCCTGGGAGTCGGCGCAGAGACGCGGAGTGGTGTGGAGCGTCGAGCGATGATCCTCGCCGCCAAGGTTCTCGCGATCCAGCAGCCAGAGCCGGCACTCCTTGCTCGTGCCGACCAGGAACTTGCGGCCGCGGTAGTCGATCGCCATCGGCGTCACATTGACGTCGAGGTCGCGGCGGAACAGCCAGTTGGCATTGGGCGCGCCGAAGTAATCGACCAGCTGCAGCGTCTTCTTCTCGTCGAGCTGCACCGCGACGATGCCGTTGCCGAGACGACGGTTGGCAGGGTCGAACAGCGCGTCGCCGGTTCCGAGATAGACGCGGCCTTCGGGATCGATCGCCGCGCCACGGCGGCCCCACAACCCGCCACCGGCCGGAATGAACGTGCTCGCGCGGCGCGACGCGATGTCGAACGAGTGGAAGGCATTCGTGAGTCCGCCGCAGCCCTGCGCCGTGGCGGTGTAGATGACGCCGTCTTTGTAATTGAGGGCGTACGGCTTGCCGTTGCCGGGGATGAACTTCTCGGGCGGCGCGACGTTCTCCCCATCGCCGAGATTGATCTGGTACAGCCTGCCGTCCCACGACACGGCGTAGGCGGTGTATTTGCCGGGCGAGACCGGCACCAACGCCGGCACAGCGGTCTGTCCGCCGGGGCAGAGCACGTTGTCGACGGGTGCTTGCGTGACCAGCCGGTTCTCGAACTTGCGCCGCCACAGCACCTCGCCGTTCGCGACGTTGACGGCAAAGAGGTCGTCGTTGACGCCCGCCACCAGCCCTACCTCCAGCGGCCCCTCAGGCGTCGTCACGGTTTCCGCGATCAACGGCGGAAAGAGGTTATGCATCGACCGGGGCATGCTGTTGAGTTGCACGCGCCACAGCAGCTTCGTCGAGCTGACGTTGGCAGGGGTGAAGAACTTCTCGTTTCTGACCCAGCCGGTACGGGCGGCGTCCACACCCTCCAGAAGGATGTCAGTCGCGGATAGCGTTGCGACCGACAACAGCAGGACGGCCGAGACGAACAGTCTTCGCATGGACATAGTGATCGTCATTCGCAGACCAGGCGCTCCTTCCGCGCTTCGATCTTCTTGTAGTCGAGGCCCTCGACCTTCTTGAGGTCGTCGAGCGTTTTGCACGGACCGTGCTTCTCGCGGTGCGCGATGAGCGCCGCCGCTTCCTTGCGCAGCAGCCCGGCTACGCTCTCGAGTTCCACTGCTCTTGCCGAGTTCAGATTCAATGCCTGTTGCGCCTGGACTGGGAATTGGCTCGACACGTACTGGAAGACCGTCTCGAGTTCTTGCTCGGTTCCTGTGGCTCCCGCGGCAACCATTCGACCGATCACCTCACGCCAGCCCGCGGGCGTGTGCCGCACGGAGCCCACGGTTTCCGCCGCGTGGCAGCTGCCGCACACCTTCATGGTGACGTCGCGGCCTGGCGCCTCTGGAAGCACGGTTTGTACAGTGAGCGGTGGCGCGGACCATCCGTCAGCGCGGCTGAGGAGGAGTGCCCAGACAATCGCGACGCCAAGAGCTGCCGGACGCATGGCTGTGCATCATATCCAGTCCGGCGACGAGGTGTTCAGACTCTTTCAACGTTTGAAGCCGTTTCGCTATGCCAAACGCGCGGCCAATCCCCGTCAGACGCGCGCGTGGCAAAACCCGGTGAATTGCCGCCAGTCTTTGGCTGACGGCTTTTCGCATCCCGCAACGGAACGCTGTTGCGGGATTCCTCAAGCGCTCGTTCCCGCCGCCTGTTAGAAAGCACGTGACAGGGCTGTTATGCTGGCCGTTCAGTGGTGAGCGCTCGATTTCTCGCGTTGGATCTCGGGGCCGAAAGTGGCCGCGCCGTCGTCGGCGAATTAACCGGCGCCCGGCTGGCGGTGCGTGAAGTCAGCCGCTTCGCGAATGAACCCGTGCGCTACAACGGGGCGCTGCAGTGGGACATCCTGCGGCTGTGGCAGGAGGTGCGGGGCGCCCTCGAGGCGGTGCGTGACAGCCGCTTGACCAGCATCGGCGTCGACGCTTGGGGCTGCGATTACGGCCTGCTGGGCGAGCGCGGCAATCTGCTCGAGAACCCGTATCACTATCGCGATTCGCGCACCGACGGCGTGATGGAGGAGGTGACGGGGCTGGTGTCGCCCGAGCGGATCTACGAGACCACCGGCATCCAGTTTCTGCCGTTCAACACGCTCTACCAGTTGTACGCGGCCTGCCAGCAGACGCCCTTGCTGATCGATTCAGCCGCGTCGCTCGCGACGATTCCCGATCTGCTGAATTACTGGCTCACGGGTGAGCTGCGATCGGAGCTGACGATCGCGTCCACCACGCAGTTCGTCGATGCGAGGACCCGCACCTGGGCGACCGGACTGTTGAGCGAGCTCGGTATTCCGACGCGGCTGCTGCCGCCACTCGTCGAGCCGGGAACCATGCTCGGCGCGGTCTGTGACGGTGCCTCGAAGGCCCACAGCGGCACGCGCGTGGTGGCGCCGGCGTGTCACG